>JAPKBW010000018.1 GCA_028823235.1 Longimicrobiales bacterium
AGTGGCTTTCTTCGGAGCAGCCTTCTTAGTGGCTTTCTTCGGAGCAGCCTTCTTAACGGCCTTCTTCGGAGCAGCCTTCTTAGTGGCTTTCTTCGGAGCAGCCTTCTTGGCAGCCTTCTTCGGAGCGGTTTTCCGTGCCGGACGCTTCTTCGCTCCGGAAGCCTTATTCGATGTCGGCTTAGCTGCGGCCTTCTTCTTGGGCGCAGCCTTCTTCTTGGACGCTGGTTTCTTTTTCTTCGTAGCCACGACATGCCTCCGGAACTGGGTGTGTCCGAACGGGAATTCAGGGGAATCGTTGTTACGAAACACCAAACGATGATTCCGCGCAATAGGGATGAGAGGCATGTGCACCGTATACAGTGCTGCCCCAGACTTTCCGCTACGATATCTCGTGCGATAGGTTCTTAGAAACGCATTGGGGATGGGGGGCGTAACGTGCTGACACCGACAGACTTCCTGCACGCACTCCGGGAGCGCGGCACAGTGCACGTAAGATGCGTGCGCTTTCGCCACAACCGCCACACGGTGTGGTCGCTGACACAGCGAGGTACGGTGTTGAACGTCCACGCCGCCTACCGCCGTGCGACACCAAGCCTGCTGGACGCGTTCGCCAGAATAGCGATCGAGGGAGGTATCACTTCTCGACATTCGCGCGCAGCCGCCGAAGAAATCAGTGACTGGCCTGACCTCAAGACAGCCCTCGCCGACCTGCGCCGGCAGCACGCAGACCGCACTGCAGGCTCAGTAGGCGGTGGCGCTGCACATTGTTGCGCCACTCCGGATCAACACGCCTACCTACGGACCTTGTATCACTTCTTCAATACCACTCGCTTCGACGGACGGCTTCCAGACAACGTGCCTGTTCGGCTCAGCAACCGAATGAAGTCAGCCCTCGGTCATATGATGCCGGGCGTCACGAAAGACGAAGAGCGTCGAGTGACCGAGATCGCGCTGAACGTTGACCTCATGCTCCCGGGGAATGGAGCGGAGCGTGCCGACACACTTCTCCACGAGATGGCGCACGTCGCTGACTACCTTGAGTCGGGGGGACGCGGTCACGGTGCATCCTGGAAGGCATGGGCGCAGGGGGTGGGTTGTCGACCCACGACACTGTATGACCGGCCAGTCCGATACCGGAAGCGGCGGCGGGATGCTGTCACGCGCGTTCCGCCTCTCCCCGCCGCGCTGTCCGCCCAGAGGTCCGCGCTCGCTGAAGCGGCTACTCAGGCCTAACGCAGTGCCGTCGCCTCTGGGCATCGGCTGATTGCGGATCGTAACAGTCCTCGCGGCACGTATACGACGCACCCCCCATACGCACACTTTCTAAGAACTCGCTGCGACTGAACCGGTCGACCTTTATCATGGGGCGCTGTTTTTCGAGCGGATAATCCCGACGAGGCCGAGATCCTGTCCGACTCTTACACGACGGGACCTAGCGGCCAGCCCCATCCCGAGCGAGGGCGACGACATTGTCGATCGTGAATCCGAACTTTTCGAAGAGAATTTCTGCCGGTGCGGACGCACCAAAGTGATCGAGCCCAATAGCCTGCCCACCGTCACCGATCCAGCGGTGCCAGCCGAATGTGCTTCCGGCCTCGACAGAAACGCGAGCCGACACCGAAGGTGGGAGGACCTCGTCTCGATACGTCTGATCCTGCTGACCGAAGAGGAACCAGCTCGGCAGACTCACTACTCTCGTCGGAATCCCATCGGCTTCGAGCACCATACGCGCGTCGACGGCCAGGCCAAGCTCAGTTCCACTCGCCATGAGAATCACCTCGGGTTCTCCACCCGTGGCCTCGGCTAACACATACCCACCGCGGCGAAGTCCGTCTGCAGACGCGAGCACATCTCCGGAGTTCTCGTCCGCTGCGGCACTTCCCTCGCGAGCGAGCACGGCCACCTTCTGGCGGCTCAACGCCAGGAAGGACGGGCCGTTCTTTCGTTCGATCGCAACCCGCCACGCCACCTCCGTCTCAGGGCCATCTCCAGGCCTCAGATCCATGACGTTCGGAATCGCGCGCAGCGCCGCCATATGCTCGACCGGCTGATGCGTGGGGCCGTCTTCGCCGAGACCGATCGAGTCGTGCGAGAACACGTACACAACCGGCTGCTCCATCAGCCCCGCGAGACGAATCGCCGGCCGCATGTAGTCGGAGAAGATCAGGAACGTCCCAGCGTAGGGGCGGACACCCCCGTGCAGGGTCATGCCGTTCATGATTGACCCCATTGCGTGCTCTCGGACGCCATAGTGGACGACCCGACCCGCCGGAGTAGCCGGCAGCAAGCTGTCAGCTCCCTTGATATCAGTCTTGTTCGAACCACCTAGGTCGGCCGAACCACCAATGAGGTTCGGCATGCCTGCGGCGAGTCCCTGGATGACTTTCCCTGACCAACCGCGCGTGGCATCGGCAGAGGTAGTCGCAGCCAAGTCAGGCACTTCTGCGTCCCACCCGTCCGGCAATCCACCAGCCATCACCTGCTCGTACTCACCCGCGAGATCAGGATGAGCGGACCGGTAAGCATCAAAGCTCGCCTGCCATTCAGTCTGTGCAGTCTTTCCCTTCGGCACGCACGAGCTCCAGTGCTCACGAGCCCCCGCATCGACGTGGAAGGGCTCGGTCGAAGGGTAGCCGAGGTTCGCCTTGGTCGCAGCGATCTCGTCTGCTCCCAGTGGCGTACCGTGCGATGCAGACGTCCCGGCCTTTCCGGGGCTCCCGTATGCGATGGTCGTGCGGAGGACGATGAACGTCGGGCGGGCGGTCTCGGCCTTGCCTGCGGCTATGGCCGCGTCGATCGCATCCACGTCGTTTCCGTCTTCGACATGGAGCACGTGCCATCCGTACGACGCGAAACGAGCGCCCTGATCAGTAGAGGTGGAGAGGTCGGTCCCGCCCTCGATGGTGATCCGGTTGTCATCCCAGATCCAGATCAATTTCCCGAGCTGCTGATGGCCCGCGATGGCTCCTGCCTCATGCGAGATACCCTCCATGACATCACCGTCGGAGCACAGCGCGATCGTGTGGTGGTCCACGACCTCGTGTCCCGGCCGATTGAACCGCTCCGCGAGCCAACGCTCAGCGAGTGCGAACCCGACTGAGTTGGCGATCCCCTGCCCCAATGGACCGGTGGTCGTCTCGACCCCAGGGATATGTCCGTACTCCGGGTGCCCAGCCGTGGGCGAGCCCCACTGCCGGAAGTTCCGGATATCTTCTTCCGAGACCTCGTAGCCGCTGAGGTGCAGGAGAGAGTACATGAGCATCGACGCATGCCCGATCGAGAGAATGAAGCGGTCACGGTCCAGCCACTGCGGATCACGCGGATTGTGACTCAAGTGACGATGGAAAAGCACATATCCCACCGGGGCCAGGGCCATCGGTGTACCCGGGTGCCCGGAGTTCGCCTGCTGTACGGCGTCCATCGAAAGAACCCGAATCGCATCGATCGCCAGCTGTTCGGTGCTGTTCATGTGACTCGCTCGTCAGAGTAATCCCTGGCCTAACCCATCCCGACCGTGGCGTTAGCCCACGACAAAATTCACGAGGCGTCCCGGCACATAAATCACGCGCCGCTCCTGGACCCCCTCCAGATGCCGACGCACATTCTCGTCGGCCCTCGCCGCAGCGACGACAATCGCCTCCTCGGCGTCCTTGGGCATCTGGATCGCAGCACGCCGCTTTCCGTTGACCTGGATCGCGATCTCGATAGTGGACTCGACCGCCTTTTCCGGGTCAAAGTCAGGCCAGTTTCCGCCATCGAAGATGCTGTCTTCATGCCCCAGGCGTTCCCAGAGCTCCTCTGCCATGTGAGGCGCAAACGGAGCAACCATGACGATCAGCGGCTCGACTTCGGCCCGTGCGGCGGAGCGTCCCCCGGATCGAATCACGTTTAGGCACTCCATCAGTGCCGCAATCGCCGTGTTGTAGCCGAGCTTTGGCAACTGGTCCGTCACCTGGCGAATCGTCTGATGAACCTTCCGTTCCACTGCCGCGTTCGGCTCTCTGTCACCGGCAGAGACCACGGTGTCCCAGAGGCGATGCAGGAAGCCGTGTGGCCCCTGGATCCCCTGCGGGCGATAGTCACCACCCTCCTCGAACGGCCCCAGGAACATCAGGTAAGTGCGGAAGGTGTCCGCACCGAATTCCTCAATAATCGGGTCAGGGACGATCACGTTCCCCTTGCTCTTCGACATCTTCGTGCCGTCGGCAATTATGAGCCCGTGCGCCCGGAAGACCTGGTACGGCTCTTCAAAGTCGATATGGCCCAGGTCCTTCAGCACCATCGTGATGAACCGTGAGTAAAGCAGGTGCAGCACGGCGTGTTCATTCCCACCGATGTACGTGTTCAGCGGCAACCACTTCTTCGTGATCTCAGGATCGAACGGCACATCGTCGAAATCTGCAGATGGGTACCGGATGAAGTACCAGCCCGAATCAAGGAACGTGTCGGACACGTCAGTCTCCCGACGCGCGCCTGCTCCACACTCCGGACACGTCGTCTTGTACCACTCTTCGACCCGAGCCAGAGGGCTGATCCCTGAATCATCGGGCTTAAAATCCTCAACTCGCGGCAGAATGACCGGAAGCTGATCCTCGGGTACCGCGACCGGCCCACACGCCTCACAGTGAACGATCGGAATAGGAGGACCCCAGTATCGCTGCCGCGAAATGCACCAGTCATGGAGGCGGAAATTGACCTTCGCGTCACCCCATCCCTGCTCGGCCGCCCACGCGGTGACCGCGTCCACGGACTCCTTCACGTCTATCCCGTCGAACAAACCGGAATGCACCAGCCGCCCAGCGCCAACGTAGGCTTCCGTCAGTGGCGTATCGGCATTGTCGTCAGGACCCGCGACGACGCGAACGATCGGCAACTCGAACTGCTC
The DNA here is from genome assembly GCA_028823235.1 of Longimicrobiales bacterium. NCBI lineage: Bacteria > Pseudomonadati > Gemmatimonadota > Longimicrobiia > Longimicrobiales > Longimicrobiales bacterium. Next base: position 4,886 of record JAPKBW010000018.1, read on the forward strand.
GGCAAACTCGAAGTCACGACTATCGTGGCCGGGTACCGCCATGATCGCGCCGGTCCCGTACTCCATGAGCACGTAGTCGGCGACCCAGATCGGGATCAATTGTCCCGTCGCGGGATTCCGACAGAAGCCACCCGTTGGCACACCAGTCTTCGTCTTGTCGGTCTTCTGTCGGGCCACGAGGTCCTTCTTCGCGGCCTTGTCGACATACGCATATACCGAGGGGCGCTGGCCGTCGTCAGTGACCTCCTGCACGAGCGGATGCTCAGGAGACAGAACAACGTACGTCGCCCCGAACACCGTATCCGGACGTGTCGTGTAGACCTCGATCTTCGTCCCGGTGGGCTCCCCGGCTGCGTCGACCACGGGGAAGTGGAGCTGGGCCCCCGTACTTCGGCCGATCCAGTTCGACTGCGCCTTGACCGTCGTGGTCGACCAGTCCAGGTCCTCGAGATTGTCGAGCAGGCGCTGTGCGTATTTCGTGATCCGGAAGAACCACTGCGTGATGCGTCGTTGTTCGACAGGCGTACTGCAGCGCTCGCACGCTCCTCCAACGACCTGCTCGTTCGACAGCACGGTCATGCATGAGGGACACCAATTGACCGGCGCCTCCTTCTGCTCGGCCAGCCCTGCCTTGAAAAACTGCAGGAAAATCCACTGCGTCCATTTGTAGTAGGACGGGTGGGTTGTATCGACCGAGTGCTCCCAGTCGAACATGCCGCCGATACGGCGCAACTGTCGCGTAAAGTTCTTGACGTTCGACGGGATCAGATCCATCGGATGCGTGCCGATCTTCAGTGCGAAATTCTCGGAGTGAATCCCGAACGCGTCGAAGCCCATCGGCTCGAAGACCGTCTTGCCGAGGAGTCGCTGAAAGCGGCCGTGCGTGTCTGCGCCTGCGAATGCGTAGATGTTGCCGACGTGAAGTCCCTCTGCGGACGGATACGGGAACATCATGAGGTTGTAGAACGGGTCCTCCGCGTTCCTCAGCTCCTCACGCGTGAGCGTGTTCGTGCCTCGCTCTTCCCAGAGACGCTGCCACTTCTCTTCGACTTCCGACGGGTTGTACCCGTCTTTTTCTTCGTGGGCCATGATCAGGCGGACTTCGTGACCGGCAGCGAGTTCATGGCCGCCGAGTCAGTACATGAGGACCACAGCGGGTAAGGCCGGTGATCCGAAGGAACCGCAAAGCTACATGGCGCGGGAAGTCGTCCCAAGGGGCGACAGCCCCGGTCAGATACGCCCCAGCTGTATCGTCAGGACAGCAGCCCGCGCGCCCGAATCGAAATCGTACATCATGGCCGCGCCCGTCAGCGTCATTTCGACATCGTTGTCCACGATGTCAAACACGTCGCCTTCAATGGTCAGGGTGCCAACCGTGATATCCACCGTCCCGCCGCCGGAGACTTCCATTCCCGCACCATCGGCAAACGTGGTGCTGATGATCGGAGGCCTCGGGCCGTAGTCAACCACAGCAGTGAACATCGCGCCGTCTCTTGCGACGAGATCAACTGACGGCTCTTCACCGGAGACGTCACTGTAGACGTAGCTCGACGCGACCCACAGACCGGAGATATCCCCGATGGCGAACCCCAGGACCGTGTCCGGCTGACAACCGGTCAGCGACACGCACGTGCTGACAATCAGGAGGTAACTCGTTCGCATCAAATCAGGTCTGTACGGGATCGGGACTTGGTCCAGCGCCGCGAAGAGTCCCGCAGCGACTCACTCATAGTGTATCTTCCGAGACAATGTCGAAACCCAAGAAAAAGATCTCCGGCGCGAGCCTGCGCAACGCGTTCGAAGAGATCATATGGCCGCGGAAGAATCTGATCGGAATCGGATTGATTCTGATCGTCATGAACCGCCTTTCAGGACTCGCCCTCCCGCTCGTGTCGCGCTACATCATCGACGGACCCACGACTGGCGATACCGACCGCCTTCCCTTCTACCTGAGCATTGTCGCAGGAGCTATCGCGATCCAGGCGTCGACGTCATACGCGATGACGATGCTGCTCAGCGTGGAGGCACAGAACCTCATCGCGAACCTGCGGTCACAGGTGCAGAAGCACGTGCTGCAGCTTCCCGTGCGCGTCCATGACAACACCAAGACCGGTGAACTGGTGTCCCGGATCATGGATGACGTCGAAGGTGTCAGAAACCTTGTGGGGACTGGACTCGTGCAGCTTGTCGGCGGGACGATCACCACGATCGTTGCGTTCGTATTCCTCATGCGTACGAACGTCGCAATGACAGGTCTGGCCCTCGTGCCACTCGCCGCGTTCGGCTTTGTGTCCATAAGGGCGTTTCAGACGCTGCGCCCCGCCTTCCGCGAGCGTGGAAAGATAAGGGCGGAGGTCATTGGCCGCCTGACTGAAGCCCTCGGTGGCATCCGGATCATCAAAGGATTCCACGCGGTCGACAAAGAGGGGGACATCTTCCTGGAAGGGGTCATGAAGATCTTCGCAAACGTGAAGACGACCCTCACCACATCGAGCCTGGTGACGAGTCTCGGCACGTTCTTCATAGGCATGGCGAGCGTTCTTATTCTCGGCTACGGAAGCCTTCTTATCGGTCAGGACCTGCTCACCGCAGGTGAGCTCATTTCGTTCATTCTCCTGCTCGGTTTCCTGATTGCCCCGGTCCTCCAGATGGCGAACATCGGGACCCAGATGACCGAGGCGTTCGCTGGACTCGATCGTACTGCGGAAGTCTTGGGCTGGCCCCAGGAAGACGATGACCCGGAGCGTACGGTGACGATGCCCGCGATCACGGGACATCTCGTATTCGAGGACGTCCGCTTCCGGTATGATGACGACAAGCCGGTACTGCATGGTGTTTCCTTCGAAGCGACGCCAGGCATGGTCGTGGCACTCGTCGGAAGTTCCGGTTCAGGTAAATCCACGATGGCCGGGCTCGCAGCGACGTTCCTGACGCCGGACTCAGGTCGCGTGGTCATGGACGGTGTCGACCTGCGCACGGTGAACCTCGCGAGCTATCGGAAGCAGCTTGGACTGGTGTTCCAGGACGACTTCCTCTTCGACGGGACGATTCGAGACAATCTCCGATTTGCGAGCCCCGAGGCGACGGACGCGGAAATCGATGACGCGGCAGAGAAGGCTTATATAAGGGAATTTTCCGATCGGTTCCCGGACGGCCTGGAGACGATCATAGGCGAGCGAGGGGTCAAACTGAGCGGTGGTCAGCGTCAGCGCGTAACAATCGCACGAGCCCTGCTCGCCGACCCACGTGTTCTGCTCTTGGATGAGGCGACGTCCAGCCTCGACACCGAAAGCGAAGCTTTGATCCAGGCGAGCCTGGACGACCTGCTTCGCGACCGTACCACCATCGTGATCGCACATCGCCTCACAACGATCCAGCGAGCAGACCTGATCCTGGTGCTTGAGGGCGGAGAGGTGGTCGAGCGCGGCAAGCATGATGATCTCATGACGGCCGAGGGCCGCTACCACCAACTCTACACCGTGCAGGCACGTATCTAGCACCCGTCTCAAGGGCGGTAACCTACCAGTCCCCAGTGATGGCCTGCACAGCTACCACTTCCGGCGGGAGGTCACCGGCCGTCATCGTCGATAAGAACGCGGCACAAAGTCCTGAGCGGCTCATCGAACCTGTTTCCCGGAAAGCGGGTGGGCACGGAGAGAGCGAAGGGTCAGCGATTGGGAGCTTCCGTGCCTTCCCAGGCACACCCCGTACTTACATCAGCTCCGATTTCAACACGCGCGGTCCAAGTGAAGACCGCCCCAACCATGCTGTCGCTACAGGGTCCGGCCTCGAACACGGCCCGTATCCTGATGGCTTCGGGACCGGTGGCTCGGGACTCGTAAGCCCAACCGTCCCCGAACCGAGTCGGAGAGGCGGGTTCGAATACCGTCTCAGGGATGTCCGGCGTGGACAGGAAGATCCCCGAAGGCGTGACCCTGAGGTGCCAGAACGGCTCCTCGCCGGAAGCTCGAAAAGCGAAAGTACTCACGTCCTCGCCGCAACCAAAACCCTCAGTCGCAGGCGCCGCGCGTCGGAGTTCCCGCACGGTCAACAGTCCCTCATAGGCAGCACCGAACCCGGTCTCGGGCGCCGGGCCCGAAAGGGCCTCGACCTCCACGAAGACAGGCGCATAGGGCTCTCCACTGAGCGCATCGTACACCTCCACCAACTCTCTCGTCGGGATCACCCAGAACTCACGGTCTTCTGCGCAGGGTTTGATGCTCCGAACCTCCAGACCCAAGACGAGAGACCCTCGGACTAAGGAGACACCCGAGGCACTCGGAGTGGGCTCGCTGGCGGTGACCGAGGCCGCCTCACTTTCGCCATCTGACACCGGCTCGCACGCAGCAGACCCTAACGCGACCGCGATCGCCGCGAGAGTCGCGAGCGGTCCCTGTCTGGACACACTGGAATTCTTACTCACTTTTCCGTCAGTTAACCTGGACCTAGCGGCAGATCCCGTTGAACGCGACGAGCATGGCCGGGATCCTGGTTGCAACATCATCCCCCGGGCCAAGCATCACATCACGAGACACGCAGCGCGGCCCAAGCGTGATGTCGAACTCCATGTGCACCGAGCGAATGCCGTCCATGGGATGGTAAAACGTCTTGGTCTGGTTCCCACGGAGGGATCCAAGGCGCTCACGCTGCCCGTCCACAATCAAGTAGACACGGGCGTCCTCGAGCTGCTGGTTCTGAATTTCGATCGTGAGAACCGTCGAGACATCGCCACTGAAGGGCTCGGGTGGGGGAGTTGCTACGCCGCCGCCGCATGCCGAACCCATGATGGCAAGGGCCGCTATCCCGAACACACTCGGTACAGATTTCGAAGACAGCATCGAAGAAACTCCGATTTCAAGAATTCAGAAACGGCCCATATCTGATTCAAACTGAATGACGAGTCAAAGAAACGCCATTGCACATAGGTCTTACTCGCCTAAGGTGAATAAATTACTCGTCCAGCGGGGAGCCCCTACTCGGCCGTGGCGGAAAATATGTCAAGCGGCGGCACCAAGCTTGATCAGCCTCGAAAGATCGATGCCAACCAACACCCGTCGGGGCCCATCTGAATGACTCGAAATAGTCGGGACGCGGCCAGAAAGACGGCCGCAACCAGATTCAGGGAGAGAATTCGAAGTCCGATGTTGGCTGTGAGGCAATCCAGTACAGCCGAACTCCGATTTGCCGCGTGGCCTCCGGACCACCAAAGGTCGATCATCGTCTACAGGCTCCCGTCGTCCGCACACGCGATACATCGGGGCTTCCTAGGGCAGCTCGCCAACCACGCCCTCGATAGAAGCGGAGAGCCGACCGCATGGCCGCCCCCCTCAGACAGCCCAGAATCGGACCGTCAGATCTCAGCCTTTCATCAGCCGATAATGAAGCCGGCCTTGAATACGATCGGATCGTTGTCGAGGTCCGGGAGGGATGGGTCGTCCTCAATAAACTCCACCGAGCCCTCGAGGAACAGCCTGCTGATCTGAACGCCCAGCCCGACAAATCCAACGTTCTCCAATCTTTCCAAGCCGCCGAGGCTCGTCGCGCTGCGCTGATAACCACCGAGGAGATACGGGGAAATAACCGGGACCGGGACACCGAGCTTCCCCATGACTGACGCCGTGTAGTACGACACCTCGGCATCGTCCGTAAAGAAGTAGGTGCCCATCGCGTAGACGCCAATCGGAAACATTGGCACCTCAAGGCCAAGCCGGGCACCTGCGCCGAACTTACCGTTCAGCCCCAGAGTGTTGTCGATGGCGTCAGCGAAGCTTGAGACCATGGCCACATGAGGAGCAAACTTTAGCTGTGCGTCGACTGGCTTCGCCGAAACAGCGAGCACCCCGGCCACACCCAACACAAACACGAGACGTCGCACTAGGAATCTCCCTTCAGAACGAAACATACGCATACGAACAAACAAGTGGCCACGGAAGTTCATCCGCAACAGATAGCGCTTACCGGGCACCCCCACCGTACGCTCCATCGGCACCTCCGGTTTCGATAACTTTGGGGAGATCGAAAACCTAAACATGGGTTGCCGGTTGGCAGAGCATCTATGCTTAGGCAGCCCGGCAAGATCACCTAGAGTGGAATCCTCAAACCTTCGGTCGCGATTTCGAAGCCGCGAGACCGTACTTCCGCCGCTTCGGGGCTGTCCTCGAAGATGGCCGGATTCGTGTTGTTGATATGCGTGAAGACGACCCGGTCGCCCGACTCAACACGTTCTTGAAGCACATCCATCGAGTGTGGCATGAGCGGATGCGGAATGTCTTCGATATTTCGACCCGGCACTTCCGCACCTGAATAGAACGACCCATCGAGGAGGGCGGTGTCCACGCTCGCGACGACATCGGCTACGTCGAGCTCCCACCGTTCCCAAGAGTCGATGTCGGGCAGGTATAGGACGGTCTGGCTCGGTCCCCGGAACATCCACCCTACCGTATCGGCATACTCGGGGCGGTGCGGCACGAGGAGCGCCCGGGCCTCGAGTTGCGGGTCGATGTGTGTCCACGCGTCGGGCGTAATCGGATAGAGATCGAGACGTCCCTCACGCACCATCAATTCCCAGGGACCGTTCTCCCTCAGGTAGGCCGCCATTCGCTCAGTGCAGTACGTCGGCGTCGGAGCCATGCCGAGTCCCTCGCGCCCGAGGACGGCGAGACCCGCGTAGTGGCCGATGTGGGCATGGGTCAGGAAGATCCCATCGAACGGCCTTCGCTCCCCTGCCCTCGTCCGAAACCTGGGCTCGTCAATCAGGTCTAGCTGTCTGGTGATGTCCGGTGTCGCATCGACCAGGTAGAAGCGGTCGGCATCAGGATTCACGAGTGCGAGTGACGATGCGAAGCGGGGCTGCTCACGCTCACGAGCCTTGTTGCAGCGGTCCGCATAGCAACCGACCTGGGGCATCCCGGCATCCTGGGCGATGCCGAGCACGATGGCATATGGGTCAATGGCAATCTTGCTCGCCATCCGCATCGCAGCCGACAGCCCCGCAGGCCCTGCGGCGAATCCGACGCCAGCCATCCCTAGCGTCCGCACGAAGTCACGCCTTGAAGAGTTCATGTCGACAATCGAACCGACGAGTTACGGATCCGCGAGAGGCCACGTACTTTCCGAGAATCCAAAGTGTTCACGTGTTACCCCCCTGCGAGCCATGGCCAAGAAAGAATCCTTCGACATCACGACGAGTATCGATCTCCAGGAAGTCGACAACGCTGTAAATCAGGCGACCAAGGAGACGCTGACTCGCTATGACTTCAAGGGGACGAGTTGCGAGATCGACTTCGATCGGGCGACCAGTTCGGTGAAACTCGACGCAGACGACGAGTACCGTCTCACGCAACTCCTCGGCGTTGTGAGGGAGAAGCTCGCCCGCCGACAGGTACCGCTAAAGAATATTGATGAGGGCCCGGTGGAGGTCGGCTCACTCGGGCGTGCACGAATGGTGATCAGCCTCAAGTCAGGTATCGATCAGGAGACCGCCAAGAAGATCGTGAAGGACATCAAGGACGACGGCTTCAAGAAGGTGCAGGTACAGATCCAGGGCGAGGAATTGCGCGTCACCTCCGCGTCCCGAGATGACCTTCAGGCCGTAATGGCGTTTCTGAAGCCGAAGGACTACGGGGTCGAACTCATGTTCGGGAACTACCGGTAGCGGGGACTCCTTGCTGTGTCTCGCGCCCATTTTCGTCTTGTCGATCGCAGTCGGCGCTCGCTCGTCACACACACCTGCACAGTTGCCGGATGCTACCGAGGCTTATGACGATCCACATCAATGGAAATGTGGCATCGACGTTCACCGTCGACGTCCTGTCGTGACTCCGTGACCCAGTCTCTTGCGGAGACGGTCGACGCGCTTCGCCGTCGAGACATCACCGCACGACAGCTCGTGCAGGAGGCCGTCGAGTGCCATAAGGCGAGGGACGGAGCGCTCGGGGCCTACAAGCACTTCGACGCCGAGGGAGCCCTGACTCAGGCTGCCTCCGCTGACGCGGCCCTCGACGCGGCCGCGATCAAAACCAGAACCCCACTCGCCGCCCCCGCCCCACCACTGTGCGGTATTCCCATTTCGGTGAAGGATCTGTACGGCGTCGAAGGCATGCCGAGCTTCGCCGGCTCGGCTCGTCAGCTGCCGCCGGATCCGTGGTCGCAAGATGCCTGGATGATCGAGAGACTCCGTCGGGCAGGAGCTGTCATCGTAGGAAAAACCCACACAGTCGAGTTCGCATACGGAGGCGTGGGGTTCAACCCGCATTGGGGCACACCACGGAATCCTTGGGATGCCAGGGTGCCGAGGATTCCCGGCGGATCGTCCTGCGGGGCTGGTGTCAGTCTCTGGGAGGAGTCAGCGATGGTTGCCCTTGGCTCTGACACAGGCGGATCCATACGCATCCCGGCCGCCTTTACCGGCGTGGTCGGTCACAAGACCACGAAGGGCCGATGGCCAACGGACGGCGTGGTCCAGCTCAGCACGACCTTCGATACCGTCGGGGCGCTTACCCGTTCGGTCGAGGACAGCGTCCATTTCTTCGGATCCGTTGATCCGCGGTGGAGCGACCCATCCCTGCTCATGGAAGCGCTCGAGACGAGCATACTGGATGGGGTCAGAATCGGATTGCCTGAGTGCACCATCTGGGAGGCGTGTCAGCCCGACATCCGTGATGTCCTCGAGAGTACACTCGAGGACATCGAGAGCGGAGGCGCTCGCCTGAGGCGAGTGGTCGCAACCATGCTGGACGACGCGGCCGACCTGTACATGAGCTCGGGGATCGGGAGGGCGGAGATCAATGCCTTCCTGCATGAGACCCTGCCAGAGTGGCCTCCCATCTTGCACCCTACAGTCGGTCAACGACTCGACGGGGCCCTGCCCTTGAGCTCGGAAGAGTACCGCGCAGCAATCGCAAAGCACCGACGAATGGCCGCGTTCGCAGACACGCTCTTTTCGGACGTCGACGTGCTCGTCCTCCCGGCCAATCTCATCACTCCGCCCCCTGTCGCCGAGATCGAAAACGATCTCGACCGCTACGCCGAAGTGAACTACGCGACGCTACGGCCGGCCTGCGCCATCAATCTTCTCGCCCTGTGCGCGATCTCGATTCCCGTCGGACTCGATGCGACCGGGATGCCGGTGGGGATGCAGGTCGTCGCTCGAGGTGGTGATGATGAGTTACTCCTTGGCGTGGCCCTCGCCATTGAGCGAGCCATCGGAAACGGGCACGATCGGCTGGGTCAGCCTCCCGTCCCCTCGCTGTAGATCCAAGGGCCGACAGACCACACGACAGAAATCGAACAGCCTTGGATATCATCGAGTGAATCCGAGGACCTATCCTCGAGACGAAATGATCCGCGGATCCCTAGCGGTCGCCCCCCCAGCTCGCCTAAACAACCGGGACAACGAAACCTTCAGATTTCTGATCGGCGGCGGACCCTACAAGACCGACATCACAGGATCCACCCCGATCAAACTCGGCGATTAATTCTGGTACTATCTAAGCCAGGCCGACTCGCTTGCAAATTCAGCCGATACTCACGTGCCCCTGGCAGGACGCTCGTACCCCTATCCGATCGGCTTTTTCGAGCGGAGACGGTCCTGCTGCTCTATGTAGGAGAGACCACGTGAGATCCAGTCCGGGGCGGGCTCGCCTTTCAGGTAGTGCGCGAACCACTGCAAAATCCGATTCTGGTAGTCGAGCTGGTTCGGCTCGCGAGCAAGTCCGTGGTTCTCCCCGTCGTAGGACAGGAGCACCATCTCTTTTCCGGTCCGTCTCGCCGCATTGTAAAATTCGACGCCCTGATTGTACTCGACCGCTCCGTCGTTCGTCCCGAACATCATGAGCAGCGGAGTCTCCATGTTCTGGATGTTGTGAACGGGTGAGTTGGCCTCATACGAGTCCCAGTCTTCCCACCACGGAACCTGCATCCGGCCTTGGCTGATCTCGAAGATCCGCGCGTCCGTGCCTCCACTGTTCCAGTAGTAGGAGAGGTACATGCTCATGAGGTTCGTGAGCGGAGCCCCCGCGACGGCTGAGGCGAATAGATTGTCCTGCGTGACAAAGAACGCGGTCTGATAGCCGCCCCAAGAGTGCCCGATCAGTCCGATCTTCTCTTCGTCAATCGGCGCCTGAGCCACGGCCGAGGCGACGGCTGGCCGGAGTGTCTCGACGTTCGACTGCCCCGGACGCCGGTCGCGGTACACGATGTCCGGCCTCAGGACGAAGTACCCGTCCTGGCTCCAGATCTGCTGGTTGTAATACTGCGTCGGATCCGGGATCTGATACTGGTGCATACCCTGCGAGAGTAACTCGTAGTGGTACACGATCATCGGGTATTCCTGAGACGGATCGTAGTTGGCCGGATACGTCAGAACACCCTGGAGTCGGCGTCCCCACTCGTTCACGTAGTCGACCAACTCGGTGCGCCCCCATGCATAGTCACCATGGAACGCATTCGTCGTTGTAACCTGACGTGGATCCGAGAGGTCGGGGCCGGCCACGAAGTAGTCCGGCGAGTCGCCGAAGGCCTCCATGCGGAACGCATACACTTCGGCGTCCTCAGCCTTGAGGAACGGCACGTTGAAGCCGCCGAACATCCGGTCCTCCCACACGAGCGTCTCCGGCTCGTCACCCGGCTCGGCGCTCGCGAACCCAGCGGCCTTCGTCCACTCGCTGTACATGGCATAGTAGAGATCTTCGTCTGCCGGGAAGCCTTCGCGATCCTCGTCACGACTTGCCACCCGGTACCTGATCTCATCAGGCGTGCCGTGGGTGAGTGCCTCACCGCCCGAGCCGTCGAGCTCCACCTGCCATACGTCCCACCGATCGTAAAGGAGAACCGCCTGGTCGTCCGCAAGCCATCCAGCGAAGCCGAAAGGCGGCATCTGCTCACGAGTCGGCGTGACATCCAGATTCACGAAGGCAGTCGCTACGCTCTCGGTCAGGTTGTGGGTCTCTCCTCGCTCGATGTCGTGGGCGAACCAGTCGTTACCGGAAAACCACGTGATGTATCGACCTCGGGGACTGCCACTACCCACGATGGTGACCCGTTCTTCGACGAGCATCTTCGCTCCAGTGGCGACATCGATCGTATAGAGGTCTGCGTACTGCTGCCGGAACATTGCTTCTTCGTCGTAGGGGCTTTCGTCGCGTCCCATGACGTGACGTCCGCCGGGCACCATCGACGTGATCTCAGTCAGGTCGTCACCGAGCTGAACGAAGGTGCCCGTGTCAACATTCCAGGCGGAAAGGAAGTTGATCTGACGAAGCTGGCGGTCACGAACCCGCTGGCCGGGGACCGGGTCGAGGTCCCGTGAATGCCAGATCTCGACGCCCGCCACGTCGTCGTCGTTGCACTCAACAGTGGCATCGTCGCTGCCCTCAGCTTCGTCGGACTCGCTGTCGGGCTCGTCCCCGGTGGACGCGCATTTCGGAGGCGCAGGCCGGCGAGCCTGAATCCCGACGAAGAGTGTCGCACCGTCTTCGGACCAGCTCGGGTCACGAAATTCGACGACCCGCATCGAGCCCGGGAAAGACGCATTCGTTTCCGGATCTAGCACGCGCTTTTGCAAGGCATCACCCTCGAGCCCTTGCCATACCAGCGCCACGTGCGCCGTGTCTTCAAACGCTTCGCTCTCCACGGTCCTGTAGACGACCAGGTCATCTGCATCATCGCGCCACGAGAGGTTGCGATACGTAGCCTCGGCCGCATCCAGAGAGCGGATTCGGCCGGAGGCTGGATCATAAAGGGTGATCCCGTTGCCAACGCGGTCGTCCGCATCGGTCGCAAGCGCGAGCAAGCTGCCGTCATCCTGCCAGGCCATCTCGGAAATGTTTCCGAAACTCATGTCCGAGCCTGAGGAAAGGTCGTGTACGACTACGTCGACGCCCTCGCTCTCCTTGTCCTCGGGCTTGTAGCGTTGGAGCGCCAAGAACCGACCTTCGCCGGAAAACGTGAACGATTCGAAATCATCACGTTCTGCCTGAGCGCCGGTCCCGAGATTCAGGAGCCCGAGCTTGTTGTACACCTGCTCGTCGCGTGCCTCCGCAGCATCCCGATCGTCTTCCGACGTCCCGATCGAATAGGCGACCCACTGATTGTCCGAGCTGAACGACGGACGGCTTCCAAATGGAACGATGACGACCGAGTCGGATGTCGTGCTGTGAATCCGCAGTTCCCCCTCATCACTCACTCGATCAATCGAGACGGCCATCCAGGCGCCATTCGGGGAAAGGACCCCGGCACCAAGTCGCTCCCACTGGTCGTAGTCGTCAGGTGTAAGGGTCGGCTTGTCCTGTGCCATGAGAGCGCCCGAGCTGACCAGGATGCCGACAACGGCAGCCGTGCACGTCTTTTGAATCATCATTCCATATCTCCTTCGATTTTTTCGAATGCTACTGCTCTACCGTCCCACGCGCTCATCCAGGATCTGGAAGAAATACTGGACGCCAATCAACCCGCTCGTCGCCCCCTCGGCCGGTCCGCCACGCTGGAGCATCAGCAAAGCGCTGATCGTCCGCGGCGACGTTGCTGTGGTGCTTAAGATCCTCGACGAGGAATACGGTGGCCATGCCGCCTCCCCGATTCATGGTCGACTCTGTGTCGGCCCTCGAGGGTAGCGAAGCTACCGACGAGATCGTCGAGAACCCGGTATTTATTCGCAAGTTCAAAGGGCCTGAGGAGCACTCTCGGCTAGCGAATGATCCGCAGGAACTTCGGGTCGGCATGAAGGCTTTCGAAATTCCCGTCTCGGGGCAGCATCGTGCGCCGCCCGGGATTCAGCTCGACGGCCTGGCTCAACGAGGCAAAGGCACCGTCGCGATCGTCCATCCGGAGCAGCACGCTTGCAAGTGCAACGTGCGCATTGTCGTTGCCAGGTGACTTCTCGACGGCAGCCTCAGCCACTCGGAGGGCTCCGGTGAGATCTTCAGCCTCGATCAACGGTCCGATATCACGGATGATCTCACCCGACCGCTGCAGGTCCAGAATCCGACGCAGTTCGGCGAGCGGAGTTCGATGGTCGTCGACACGGATGTCTACCACTCGGTCGTGGAAGGCCTCACGAACGCGAGGCGCCACCACGAGGATCGCACCCGACTGCATGCCGCGGGCGTCCCCACCCGCACCTTGAGCGGCATCGAGCGCATCCATCAGCCGTTCCGCAAGCGAGCCCGATGACGCCTGGAACGACGCGACCATCGCGTCGACGACCTCAGGCCCTGCCAGAATGTTGCCCTGAGCGCAGAAGTCCACACCGCAGGTGTGACCGTGCCAATCGTTCGTGCTCTCACCAGTCCACGCAGCTGTACGTCCCTGAATGTCGATGACGGCGTTCTGCCGTCTGTCCCGACCCTCATCCGACCGGACGAGCTGATCGAGCGCCTCTTTGGGAGAGTATCCACGCTCGATGAGGTCGATCGTCATCGGCCCGTACATCGGATTGGCCGAAGCCTGATGAGCGATGATCGCGACACCACCCTTGGCGGTCATCGCCCGATTCCCGGCACCGAACGCCTTCGACTGCACGCCCATGCCGAGCTCGCCAGTTGCTCGGTCGAGCGCGATGATCGAGAAAGTGGAGAGGTAGTCGTCGGTGTAGTCCGAGTAGGGATCGGCGACCTGCACTCGCTGGGCGAGGGCCCCTGTCGCCGAGGCCGCGTATGCGACCCCGGCAATCAGGAAGACTGTCTTCGACAGGCGTCCCGAGGCTCGACTGATCATCCGGCGGCCTGCATCTCCGCGGCCACCGCCTGAACCTCATCGAGGACGCGAAACAGGTTGCCGCTCCAGATCATCCCGATCTGCTCTTCCGTATAGCCACGGCGCACGAGCTCAAGCGTCACGTTGAACGTCTCGGACGCGTCGTTCCAACCGGTAACGCCGCCACCACCATCGAAATCAGAACTGATACCAACATGCTCAAGGCCGATCAGGTTCACCAGATAGTCGATGTGATCGACAAAATCCGACACGCCGACGGGAGGGGTAACCGGGTCCACCTCAGCCTCGACCCGTGCCGCAGCGGCATCCTGAACGCTCTGGTACTCGGCCATGAACGTCTCCTGCTCGGCCGGACTCATCGCGGACATGGCGCGGAACATTGCACCGCGGCCGCCGGACGGCATCTCGAAGCCCATCTCCTCAGCGACCTCGGCAATAATCGCTTGGGACGCCTCGTTGTGAGCGGTGTTTTTCCCAGGGCGCAGGTAGCTACGGAAGGCTACGGTCTGGATCACGCCACCGTTCTCCTTCAGTGCCATCAGGAGTTCGTTGTCCATGTTGCGGCTGACGTCGCCAACGGCACGGGCGCCCGAATGTGATGCGATAACCGGAGCGCGGCTGAGCTGCATCGTCTCGAGGTTCGCCACCTTCGACGGATGCGAGAGGTCGATCATAATGCCCCACTTGTTCATCTCCGTGACGACCTCACGGCCCAGATCACTCAACCCGTTATGGAGCCAGACGTCGTCCCTCTCACCCGTATTCGAGTCGGAGAGCTGGCTGTGGCCGTTATGGGCGAGAGACATGTAGCGGCCACCACGTTCGGCGAACTCCTGTACCCGGCCAGCGTCCATGCCGACCGGATAGCCGTTCTCGATCCCGATCATGGCGATCTTCTTGCCCTCGGCATCGAGCCGGCGGACGTCATCCGATGTCAGAGCGAGGCCGATCTGGTCGGGCGCGATCTCCTCGGTCAGCCGGTGGATCGCATCGAACTTCTCGACGGCCTGTGCATACGCATCGTTGAAGCCGGCATCCGTCAGCTCGCCCTGGCCGACGTAGACGATCATGAAGGACACGTCGAGACCACCAGCCTCCATCTTCGGCAAGTTCACCTGGTTGCCGAGATCCATCGTGTAGTTCTGCTCAGCAGTGAAGTTGGCAGCGCTGATGTCGTTGTGGGTATCCAGGGTGATCACGCGCTCGTGGATGCCTCGTGCACGAGCTACGAGATCGGCTTCAGATTCCTGCACGGGCTCACCGCCACCGCAGCCGACGAGCGTGGCCAAAGCCACAAACGGGAGAATGCGCGAACGGCGAAAGTAGGTGTCAGTCTTCATGCTCATCGGTTCGGTCACTGTGGGGTGGTTTGAGGAGCCCAAGATTGTACGCGACTGCCCGGATGCAGGCCACGGGCCCACAGGATTAGCGGCCCGTGCCCGCTCTCGTGTTCGGAGCCTCAATCCCCACCCAGTCACGCCGCTCGAGGGGTCGCTGCTCGGGCCATGTCTCGTTGAGCGTATCGCCCTCGTAGAGGCGGCCGTTCTTCATCACCTGTGAAATGGTGTTGGTATTCCGAATGTCATCGAGTGGATTTCCGTCCAGGATGACCAGATCGGCCAGCTTGCCGGGCTCGATAGTGCCGAGGTCGCCATCGAGCCCGATCGCCTCGGCACCGAGGATCGTGGCCACCCTCAATGCGTCGTACTCGTCCATTCCACCGGACTGAATCGACCAGAGCTCCCAGTGATAGCCGAGGCCCTGTAACTGCCCGTGACTGCCGACGCCCGCGCGGCCTCCAGCTTCGACCAAGGCCTTCACACCCTCCGCATGACGCTGGAAGACATGCTCATCGTCGCGGAACCACGCCGGGCGGCGCCTGCTCTTCTGATCAAGCTCGCCGTGCGCGGTGAAGTACTGGAGCTTCGGATCGTCATGCGGATTCTCACGCGAGTAGTAGTAGTTCTCACCCCACGGACCGCCGTACGAAACCAGCAGCGTGGGCGTGTACGTCGTCCCGATCGTCGTAAACGCCTCGACGACGTCTGAGTAGAACGGCGCGATCGGTAGCGAGTGCTCGAGCCCCGGGTACCCGTCGAGCGTGGTCGTGAGGTCGTATTTGAACATCAGGCCACCCTCGAGCGTCGGCATGATGCCCTGCTCTCTCGCGGCCATGACCACCCACTGCCTCTGCTGACGATTCCCGGCCATGTACATCTTGATGGTATTCGTGTCGTAGTACTCGCTGTACCTGCGCATGATGTCGCGCGCGTGGTCGAGGTCGCGGATCGGGTCCTCGACGTAGTCACCGAAGATTCCAGGGCCCGTCGAGTAGATACGCGGCCCAATCATCTGGCCTGCCGTAACGAGGTCGGAGTAGGACAGAACGTCTGTCGTGGCCGTCTGTGGATCGCGCGTCGCGGTCACCCCGTATGCGAGGTTCGCCAGGTAGATCCAGGACTGCGTCTTGTGGAGGCCGGACGCCGACCACATGTGGGAATGGGTATCGACGAATCCCGGCGTGACAGTTTTTCCAGAGATGTCGATGACGTCCGCCCCACCGGGGACATTGACCGAGCCCTGAGCACCAACTGATTCGATCCGGTTGTTTCGGATTACGATGTCGGCGTTTTCGATCACTTCACGTCCGTTCATCGTCAGCACACGTCCGCCGCGCAGCACGAGCACGCCCTCAGGCGTATCACGGGGTGCCTGAATCAGGACTCGCTGCTCGGAGGCGCGATAGCCCGCGTCGTCGTCTACGACGTCTTCTGCGTCTTCTACCCGGGCCGCCGCCTCAACGGAGTCCGCGTACGCCTCCGAGGCGTCTAGATCGTACACGAAGTGCGCGTTTCCGACGGAGTAATGGACCGTCCGACCGTCCACGCCCCAGCGAGGGAAGTCGCCACCGATATCGGTGAGCCTCTCTGCCGGAAAGGCAGCGTCGTCGGGTTTGGCCACAGAGATATTGGGTGTGTCTCCTCCGACCTGAGGCACGGTAACCACGTAGATATCGTCGTTGACCTTGGCCAAGGCCCGGTCGCCACTCGGAGCCATGAGGATCTCGGAGGCGCGATTCGCCTGAGTGCTACCCGGCCTCGTATTGCCAACCACGGTCACGTGCGCTTTCTCGTCCGTGCCGTCCCATCGAATCGAAACGACGCCACGCGCCTCATGGTGGAAGTAGATCCGGTCGACTCCCTCCACGAAGTGCGGTGCCTGCCGCCCGCTCGCGGCGGTGATAACCGTCGCACCTCCGCCAGTGGCCGGCACCCACACGATGTCCATCTCCGCGCCACTGAACTGCGGACCATCTGACTCCTGGAATGCCCGTGCCGGATTGCGCATCGCCACGATTCGATCCCCCGTCCCATTCCAGGCCACCTGCTGATACTGGGCCGGTGCAGTCGTGAGTTGCTGCACATCGTCACCATTAGGGCGTGCCTTCACGATATGACCACCGGTCGCATCCCAAGTGACGTACGCGATCCACTCGCTGTCGGGCGACCAGGCCGGTTGTGCCTGCGTACGATCCGATGGGTCGACCATACGCGGAGTGCCGCCCGGATAGTCCATGACGTAGAGATCGTCCAGCGCCACGAAGGCGAGTCGAGACCCCTCGGGGGACGGGACCCCGTCCCGGATCTGGCGCACGGTAAACGTCGGTGTGTCCTCGATCGGGTAATCGAACTCGACCAGGGGCCCTGCAGCCACATCAGCTCGTACTCGGAACGGGACCGCGATTGGGTCAGCACCATCCGTGACTGGGATACGCCAGATCTTCCCACCGTAGGATGCGACAACCTCCCTCGAATCCGGAGTAAAACTCATGCCCGGATAGGCGTCCCGATCTCCGACCGACTCCTGATCGTCCCGCTGCACAGGGTACGCAAGCCAGCGCTCGTCACCCGTCGCGAGGTCACGGAGCCGAAGGCCAGTCTCGTTCTCGTATCGCGAGGCATAGACGAGCCACGCACCGTCGGGTGAAAGCGTCGGCCGTACCGCGGATCCGTAGCGCGACGTGCGAGTGAAGACTTCCCCGGTCTCACGATCGTACACAGCGATCTGATACTGAGGATACTGCGCGTTGTAGTCCCACGAGTTCCTGCGCTGCGCGTGCCAGATGTATCGACCGTCGGGGGATACTGCGGCCCCGTTGGTCTTCAGGTTCTCAGGTTCGTCCCTGAGCATTTGGCCCGAACCACCATCGACGTGTCCCATCCATAGGTTGACTGTCCCCAGTCGAGTCGCCCCTTTCGAGGCGACGATGTAGTCACCGTCCGGTGTCCAGTCCGGCGACATCCAGCTGGACCCATTCCCTTTCGTCACCTGCGTGGTGTCCCCGCTCGCTACATCAAGCGTCCACACGTTGTCCCCGCCGCTTCGGTCGGAGATAAACGCGACCTTCGTTCCGTCCGGGCTATACCGTGGCTGAGTGTCATAGGCGAGCCCCTCCGTAATCCGCGTCGCATCTCCACCGCCAAGCGGGACTGTGTAGAGGTCTCCGAGCATCTCGAAGATCACGCTCCGCCCGTCGGGACTGACATCAAGGGAGAGCCAGGTCCCCTCATCCGTGTCTAGTTCAATTGTTCGCGACGCTACGAGCGGCAGTGGCGCAGCCTCCTCCTTCTTTCTGTCGGCCGCTGTATCGGGAGCCTCCTGAGCGAAGGCAGTAACGGGCATGGCGACCAGGAGCAGAGCAGCCGGAATCGCAACCGCCAGAGCACGCTTAATGTTCTTGATTGATGGAAGCATCGAAAGACAGGGCATAGGGGAAATTCGAGTGCGGGGCGGAGAGTCACCCAAACGGAAGGGTTCCCAAAGGAAGAGCCTACCCAAGGGAAGGAGCGAAGGTTGGCGGACGACGCATCTGCGTCGCCTGCTCGTACGCATATGCGACGCGCAGGAGCGTCGGTTCGCTCCACGCCCGCCCGAAGAAGGACAGCCCGACGGGAAGCCCAGAAATCAGCCCCATAGGAACGCTGATGTCCGGGTATCCTGCGATCGCCGCCGGGCCAGCGCTACTACCACCCTCCAGACGATCTCCCCTGATGTGATCAGTCGGCCAGGAGAGATCCCTGGTCGGTGCGATGATCGCGTCCAGGCGGTGGCCATCCATGAGGCCGTCGATGCCATCTTCGCGGTTCGAGCGCTGAACGGTCCGCTTCGCCTCGACATAGGCTCGATCAGTCAACGGCCCACGCGCCTGTGAATCGTGCATGCGCTGTTGGCCGAAGTACGGCATCTCCCGGTCTGCGTTCGCCTCGTTGAAGGCGATCACCTCAGCGAGGCTCTTCACCGGTGCGTCAGGGCCCAGTCCCTCGAGATAGGCGTTGAGATCTGCCTTGAACTCGTACTCAAGCAGCACGAGTGACAGTGGATCATTCCATGCGGAAGCATCCAGGTTCGCAGGGTCCACGATGACGGCACCGGCATCACGCATGGCGTTGATCGCGTCGTCGAACAGCTCGATGATCCGGGGGTCGAATCCAGTGAAGCTACGAGCGACTCCGATGCGTGCTCCCCGCAGGCCGTCAGCGTCGAGGAACTGGGTGTAGTCCGTGTGGGCGTTCCCTGCGCTGGCGGCTGTCGCCTCATCGCGAGGGTCGACCCCCGTCAGTGGTCCGAGAAGAATCGCTGCGTCACGCACCGTGCGCGCCATCGGGCCGGCTGTATCCTGGGAATGGGAGATCGGAATGATGCCCGACCGGCTCCAGAGGCCGACCGTGGGCTTGATTCCGACCACGCCATTGATCGAGGATGGGCACATGATCGAGCCACCCGTCTCCGTCCCGATCGTGAGCGGTACCAAGTTGGCAGAGACGGCGACGCCCGAGCCTGAGCTGGAACCGCACGGGTTCCGATTCAATGCGTAGGGCATCCGGCACTGGCCACCGCGAGCGCTCCAGCCACTCGACGCAGCATAGCCACGGAAATACGCCCACTCACTCATGTTGGCCTTCGCGAGCACAATCGCCCCGGCAGCCTTGAGCTGAGCGGCGATATACGCGTCCTGAACAGGAATCGACCCCTCGAGAGCCAGCGAGCCCGCAGTTGTCGTCATGCCGTCATGTGTATCGATGTTGTCTTTGATAGCGACGGGGATGCCGTGTAGCGGTCCGCGCACATTCCCGGCGGCACGCTCGGCATCGAGCTCGTGAGCCAGCGCGAGCGCGTCGGGATTTGTCTCGATAATCGAGCGCAACTCGGGCCCTTGCCGATCGAGGGCTTCGATTCGCCCCAGGTACAACTCCGTGATCGAACGAGACGTGCGTTCGCCCGAGGCCATGCTCGCCTGGAGCTCGGTGACCGTGACCTCGTCCAGCTCGAACGGAGGAACCTGACTGTCCTGTGATGAAACTGTTGCCCCGCCGCTCGAGTCACCCCCGGGCGCGCACCCGGAGGTGCTCATCGCGAGACCCGCAGTCCCTGCTGCGGTCGTTCCCAGGAATCGACGTCGATTGATCATGTTGGCGGTGCTCCTTGCAGATAAATCGCTGATTAATGCGTCTGGGTCGGCTGTCTACCCCGCGTATCCCGGGCCTTTCAAGGCCTCGCCCGGTCGCTCGTCGGTGATCTCGCCGTCCTTCACTACTGCGATGCCTCGGACAAATACATGTGGAATTCCGTCCGGATACTGGTGAGGGTTATCGAATGTGGCCCGGTCGATGACCCGCGCTGGGTCAAACACGGTGAGATCGGCCACGAGCCCCGGTGCAATGCGACCACGATCGGTGAACCCAAGTCGGTCCGCGGGCACAGCGGTCATGCGACGCACCGCTTCAGGCAGCGTGATCACTCCGAGATCGCGCGCGTAGTGACCGAGCACCCGCGGAAATGTCCCGTACCCACGGGGGTGTGGGCTGGCCTCACCGTAGTGACTGAGGCCCCCATCCGACCCGATCATCCCGAACTCCGACTGCATGAGCGTCTGGACATCGCCCTCGTCGAATGCGTGGAAGATCGCGCTGCATCTCCCTGCCTGATCAATCTCGAGGATCAGATCAGCCACCGCTGTCGGCCCCTCCGTCTCACGATCGGCGAGAATGTCGAGCAGCGTCAGGCCCGCCATATCCGCAGGGAACGCGGCTCCTGCCTCATCATCGAAGCCACAGGACACGAGCTGGATCTTGGACGGGTCGTCAGCGAAGCGCATCTCGATCCACGTGACCATGTCCGTCACGATCCGGCGGCGTGTTTCTGGATCTGCGAGGCGCTCCGCAAGTCGATCGCCCTCCCGAGCCCATGGAGGAATAATGCTGGACAACCCCGTCGAGGACGCTGTGTACGGGTACTGATCGAAGGTCACATCCACACCCTCCGCACGAGCGGCCCTGATCAGGTCGATCGACTCCTGGGCGCGCCCGAAATTCCGCCATGCACCGATCTTGTGGTGCGTCATCTGCACCGGGATACCAGCCTCCCGGCCGATGCGAATCGTCTCTCGCACAGAGTCAAAGACTCCTTCGCCCTCATTGCGCATGTGCGAGATATAGATACCCCCGGCCGCCGCGGCCACGAGCGAAAGCGCTACGACCTCCTCGGTCTCGGAGAAAGTCCCGGGCACGTAAAACAGCCCGGTCGACAGTCCCAGCGCCCCGGCAGCCATGCCGCGCTCGACGAACGCCTCCATCTCTCGGAGCTCTTCCTCCGTGGGCGCCCGGTCTTCGTTGCCGATCACCTCGGATCGAATGGAGCCATGCCCGACAAACATCGCGAAGTTGGCGGAGGTGCCGCCGTTCGCCGCGAGCGAGTCGTACCATCTCTCGAGGTCGAGTGGTGAGCCTCCGTCGTTTCCCTCGACCAGAGTCGTGACCCCCTGCCTTACGAAGTTTTCCGCCGAGGGGATTTCGAAAATCGTCTCACGCGAGTGCGTATGTGGGTCGATAAATCCTGGCGCAACCACGTGGCCCGTGACGTCGATACGGTCGACGGCCGTCCGCCCGCTCAGGTCACCCACCTCGATGATCAGACCGTCACGTACTCCGACATCCGCGAGAAGGCCTGGGGCTCCGGTCCCATCGAGAACCGTCCCTCCTTGAAGAACGAGATCGAACTCCTGAGAGCAACCGCCGAGGCCAACCAACAGCGCGGCGAGAAGCGAAGTGCGACGAACGAACGGGTTTGTCTGCTTCATATGCTCTCCGAATAGGCCCGTGAGCTTACGTAGTGGTTCCTGCCATCGCTACACGTCAGGCGCCGATCAGCACCAGAATGACCGAGATCGTCACCATTGAACCCACCGTCGTCAGAAGTACGGACCGAGCCGCGATGCCGGGTGCTGCGTCGTAACGCGCTCCGAATAGATAGACATTCACTGCGCTGGGCATCGCCGCGAGAAGGACTGCCACGGACATCCACAGGCCAGACAACCCGAGCAGCGGTCCCGCGATCAGCCAGACGAGAAACGGATGCACAATGAGCTTGAGCGACGACAGCGCGACTGCGGGTGCGACATCGCCCGTCAGGGGGTAGCCCGCGATCGAAGCGCCCATCGCGAACAGCGCGCACGGAACGGCGGCGGCACCCAGGAAGTCCAGCATACCGGCGGCCGGCGGCCAGATCTCGATTCCCGTGACGTTCAGAAGCAGTCCTGTGAAGATTCCGAGGATGATCGGGTTGCGGATCACATCGACGAGAACGCGAGCCGCACGCTGCCCGAATGATCCCTCGCTCCCTTTCCCAGCCTGGATCAGGATCACCGTAAGGGGCATGAACGTCGCCGAATGGAATCCGATGATCAGAAGCATGGGGAGAGACGCTTCCGGGCCGAGCGCAGTGAGCACGATGGGTATCCCCATGAGCACCAGATTCGAGAACGCGGCACCCATGCCGAAGATCGCCTGCTCCGAAAGCGACCGACCGAAGACGAGGCGGCCGAGGAGCGCACCGCCACCGTAGACGAGAAGCGATGCCCCGTAGAACGCGATGAGGAATCTCCAGTCCATATCAGGCGGAAATTCCAGCGCCACCATGCTAGTGAGAAGCAGCGACGGGATCGAAAAATTGAAGACGAAGAGAACGAGTCCCTTCACACCCGTCTGCTCCATGAGTCCAACGCGCACAGCTGTGAAACCAAGCGCCATGAGCCCGAAGATGGGCACCATCGTCTGCAACAGCATGCTCACGCGATCACCGCAATCACGCCGTCAGTAACCGGTAGTGATGTGGTGCCAGCCGATGGCCCGGTCCATCGGACGCCAGCCCGCCTTGGTCATCTCGATGCGGCAGCGCGATGAGCGCCGCGACGATCTTCAACGAAGCTGTAAGGAGCGCCCGTTCAACCGGATCGGCGACTCCCCATGGTCGATCCGGTCCGACGAGTTCCCATAACCAGGGCAGTCCCCAGATCGCGAATCCGATGCCGGGGGTCAGGTGGCCGCCGAAGGTGCCCGAGGGCCCAGCCATCATCTCATGATCCACGGGAGTCGCTCCGGGTGGTTACTGTGGTGGTCTCAGCGCGGATTCGACGGGAAAAATGATCAGTCTCGGCGGTGATCACCACCTTAACAGTGCCGAGATGCCCGGCATGTCTTCTCTGGTGCGGAATACGTAGAGACTTTCGGCGACGAAGGATGACTGACCGCCGTGGTCAAGATATATGACGCGAGCTGGATTGCCGGTGCTCTGCACCTGCCCTACCATCAACCTGCACCCTTCAAGGAGCGCCCTTCGTGAGTCCTACGGAGCTTCCGACCACCACGATCTTGCTGCCCGAGACCCGGCCCCGATGGTCTCGCCGCGACTTCATTAAAGGCGTCATTGCGTCGGGCGCGACTGTGTCTGGCCTCACTTGGTTCGGCACCGGCGTACGAGGGCAAAGCCAGGCGGGAGGTCTTGAACGCCTCGTCACGCTCACGGTCAACGGGCAGACCCGGCGGGTCGACGTGCTACCGAATGAGACCCTAGCGACGACGCTGCGCTATAAGCTCGGACTGACCGGAACAAAGATCGGGTGCGATCGGGCAGAATGCGGTGCCTGCACCGTGATTCTCGGGGATACGACGAGCTACTCGTGCTCGACGCTGACCCACCGGGTGCGCGGCCGGGAAATTCGGACCGTCGAGGGGCTGGAATCGGAGGATGGCACGCTGCACCCGGTACAACAGGCGTTCATCGACGAACTCGGGCCCCAGTGCGGGTTCTGCACGCCGGGTCAGGTCATGTCCACTGTTGCGCTGCTCGAACGCAATCCTTCGCCCACCCGCGACGAGGCTCGCGATGCACTCGCCGGCAACCTCTGCCGATGCGGGGCCTACGACCACTACCTGAACGGCGTCATGCGCGCCGCACAGGAGGCCTGAGATGCCAGAGCTGATCGGAAAGGACTTCACTCCGCCGGATATCCGAGCCAAGGTGACGGGGGCTGCGAAGTACGCGGAAGATTTCCGCATGGATGGCATGCTCTTCTGTCGCCTCCTCAAGAGCCCCATGCCGCACGCAGTCGTCAGAAGTATCGACGCTCGGACAGCGCTCGCGATGGACGGGGTCGTGGCGATCCTCACCGCCGCCGACGTGCCAAAACAGCCCGCGCCCGGCAACAGCATCCTGACGAACGAGCCTCTCTTCGTCGGCGACCCGATCCTCGCGGTCGCGGCCGTCGACGAGGAGACCGCTCAGAATGCGATCGACGCGATCGTGCTCGACCTCGAGCCGCTCCCCTTCTGCACCGACCCACTCGACAGCCTGAGGCCCGACGGGCCCAACGCGAGGAGAGACGGGAACACCTTCTCTCGCGACGAGGGCGTTTTCGAACAGAAATGGTCGACTGACGATTTCCTGGACAGTTCCGATTCCGAGATGCCTCGCGGAGCACCTGGCGCGGAGTGGACGTACGGCGATCTCGATGCCGGATTCGCGGCCGCGGACCTGGTCCTCGACGAGAGTTTCGTAACCGCGAGCACAGCACACCATTCGATGGAGCCACGGACCGCCTTCTCATACTGGCAGGGTGGGAAGTGCTTCGTCCACGGCTCGACTCAGAGCCAGTCGATCGTCCATCCCGGATTAGCGAACTATATCGGGATTCCGCCTGAGGACCTGGTTTTCGTTTCGGAGTTCTGCGGCGGCGGATTCGGATCGAAGGCGGGAGCCTATCCGATCATGTCGATCCCGGCGCATATGTCGAAAAAGACCGGACGTCCGGTCATGATGCGGATTAGCCGCGCCGAGGAATACTTCCTTGGCTCAGCCCGGTGTGGATTCCAGGGCCGCATTCGAATGGGCTTCCGCGCCGACGGCCGGGTCACGGCCGCAGACCTTTACATCGTTCAGGAGAACGGGCCCTACAGCGGCTTCGGCGACATGGGGAGCGCCGCGGGGGCGGTCTCACTCGTCTACACTCCCGAGGCCATGCGCTATCGCGGGATCTCGGTACTGACCAACACCCCACCGCGCGGAGCTCAGCGGGGACCTGGCCAGAACCAGATCGCATGCGCGGTCGAGCCGATCATCGACAAAGCCGCGCGAGAACTGGGGCTGGACCAGATCGCGATCCGACGCATAAACGCTCCGGACAGCAGTGCGAAGTACAACGGCAGCCAAGGTCCGGTCACGAGCGCACATCTTGGCGAGGCTCTCGATCTCGGACGAGAACGATTCAACTATGACGACCGACGCGCGCGCAGCGGTCAACGAAATGGATCCAAGGTTCGAGGCGTCGGCGTGGGCCAGGCCTTCCACTCGGCGGGTGCGAGCGGATTCGACGGGCTCGTGCGGATCGACGAAGACGGGAAGCTCCACATTCACACTGGTGTCGGGAATCTCGGGACGTACTCCTACGCCGCGACCTCTCGTGTAGCCGCTGAGGTCCTTGGGTACGACTGGGACAACTGTGTCATCCACAGGGGTGACTCCAGCCGGCACCTCCCCTGGAACAACGGTCAATTCGGCAGCAACACGTCGTTCACCATGACGAGGACCAACTACGTCGCTGCGATGGATGCGTTGAGCAAGCTGAAGCAGATCGCCGCCATCAGGATCGGCGGTCGAGAAGCCGACTGGGACGTCTCCGGCGAGAGTCTGGTTCACCGTGAAAACCCATCCTGGCGAATGACGTACTCGAGTGCAGCTCGTTGGGCGATTCGCATGGGCGGTCACTACAGCGGGGAAAACCTGCCAGCCGACCTGAACGCGATGACGCGACGATCGGCGGAGGCGCTTGCGGGCACTGGACTTCTCGGCGTCGCCCGAGACAGCAACCGGCACACAGGTACTGTCCCGGCACTCGCCGCGGGCTTCGTAGAGATCGAACTGGACGTCGATACAGGGCGCGTGGAGATCATCGACTACCTGGGCGTCGTAGACTGTGGTGTCGTACTCCACCCACAGAGTCTGGGCGCGCAGGTGCGCGGCGGAGCCGTCATGGGCTTCGGCATGGCTCTCACGGAACGGCACGTCTACGACCGACGGTGGGGCTTGCCGGCTGGCATAGGACTCCATCAGGCCAAACCGATGACCTACCTCGATGTCCCAACCACCATGGATTGGGCGGCAGTGGGCATTCCCGACCCCCAAAATCCGGTTGGCGCAAAGGGAATCGGAGAGCCGCTGATGGGATGCGCGGCCTCCGCCGTCCTGTGTGCGGTCTCGGACGCGCTGGGCGGTCACTATTTCAACCGGACCCCGATCGCGACGGACATGATTATCA
Organism: Longimicrobiales bacterium; assembly: GCA_028823235.1. Lineage (NCBI taxonomy): Bacteria > Pseudomonadati > Gemmatimonadota > Longimicrobiia > Longimicrobiales > Longimicrobiales bacterium. The sequence goes on from JAPKBW010000018.1 coordinate 31,248, forward strand.
ATGCCGCCAACGATCGCGAGCCGTCGCACCGACCGCTCGCGGTCAACACGCAGTAGGAAAGGCCGATGCTGAAAGATGCGATGGCAGGCTTCGAGTTCTATCAGCCTGCGGACCTGGACGGCGCAGTCACCTTGATGGATCGCTTTGGACCGGATGGCTGGGCTCTCGCGGGTGGATACGACAGCCTCGACTGGTTCAAGGAGCGCGGTAAGTCTCCACTGGCTGTGATCGATCTCGAAGGGGTGACAGAACTCCGTGGTATCCGGGCCTGGGAGGGGGGGCTCGAGATCGGTGCGATGACCACTCTCAGCGAGGTGGTCGACGACTCGGCAGTGCGCACGCAGTTCCCACTGCTCTCAGAGGCTGCGGGCCGCGTGGCGAGTCCACAGATCCGCAACGCGGGGACGCTCGGTGGAAACGTCTGTCAGGATGCGCGTTGCTGGTACTACCGCTACGGGGTGAATTGCTATCGGGCGGGCGGGAATACGTGTTATGCCGCAGCGCCCGATGCCATGAACCGCGAGCACGCGATCTTCGGGGCCAGCCGCTGCGTGGCGGTATCACCCTCTGATACCGCGCCGGCTCTCGTGGCCTTGGATGCGTCGATGGTAGTGCGCAGCGCAGGAGGCGAGCGAGTGATCAAGGCGGAAGACTTCTTCATGCAGCCATCCGTGGACATCACACGCATGACGGTGCTCGAGCCGGGAGACCTCCTGGTGTCGATTCGGCTGCCGGCAGCCTGGACCGGCGCAGACTACTACTTCGAAAAGGTCGCCGATCGCGACACGTGGGACTTCGCGCTCGCATCTGTGGCTGCGGTCTTCCGGATGGACGGCCCGACGGTGGCTGAGACACGCATCGTATGTGGGGCCGTGCAATGCGTGCCTCGGCGATTCTCATCGGTCGAGCGAATCGTCCGCGGCCAGGCACGCACCCTCGATGTGGCTGAAGCAGCAGCGGCTGCGGCCGGGCGGGGAGCAGACCCGCTCGCACACAATGCATACAAGGTGCCGCTTACCGAGCGACTGATACGGCGAGCGGTCGAAGCCGCCTAGCTGAAGGCCGCCTGGTTCGAGATCGCCTAGTTCGAGATCTCGTGGCTAACGGACCCTGAGGTGCTTCCGTAGCATCCGGGGACCGACCTCTGCTCCATAGATGTTGCCGAGTGCGTCGACCGCGACTCCTTCTGCGGCTGTCGTTCCGCGCACGCCAAGCCGCCACTGCGGATCCGGAATGAAGGCAGTAATGAGGCCGTCGTGCACGCTGCCAACCCGGATGCCACGGGAGAAACCCATGTTTGACATGCTGCCTGCGTCGGTCGACTCAGAGTCCGCTGAGTAGAGGACATCGTTCTGGTCGATGAAGAGGCCGCTAGGGCGCCCGAACTGGGTCCAGGTCAGAAGGTGCTCACCGTCCTGTGTGAACACCTGGATTCTGCTGTTGCCTCGGTCACCTACGAACAGGCGGCCCCGAGAGTCCATCGCGAGCGCGTGCGGATCACGGAACTCTCCGTTCTCCTTCCCAGTTTCGCCCCATTGGAGAAGGAATTTTCCTGAGCTGTCGAACTTCACGACCCGATTGTTGTTTCCGGCCCCGTGTCCGTCCACGACGAAGATCGATCCATCGGGAGCCACCAGGATGTCGGACGGCTGGGTGAACGTGTCCTCTCCACTGCCAGCCACCCCCGCCTGACCCAGGCTCATGACGAGTTCTCCGTCGGGACTGAACTTGTGAACCTGATGGCCACGACCGTCGGCCGAGCCACGCGCATCCGCAACCCAGACGTTTCCGTCCGAATCGACGTGTAATCCGTGGGGCCAGACGATAATCCCGGCACCGAAACTCCGAACGAGTTCACCCTCACTCGAAAAGAGAAGGATCGGGTCCGCATCGGAATCTTCGCACAGGTTCGCTCCACAGCGCTCGCCCACCCACATGTGCATGCCATCGGCAGCCGGGTAGACCGCGCTCGTCGACCCCCAGGTGCGTCCCTCCGGAAGCTGACCCCATACGCCCTCGACCGTGCGGTACGGGTTGGATGCATGGTTCTGCGCCGCAGCGTCAGGGGCAGGAAGAAGCAACGCTCCTAGAAGCAGCGTGAACTGAAGGCCAATATTCACTGGGCGTCGCATTTCGATCTCCCGGTCGCACCTGATTGACTGCACTCAATGACCTGCAACCTGAGGACTACGCATGCCCGAAGCCAGCGACGGTGCGATCGTTGCGACGAACGGTGGCGTGTTCGAGCCGTCCAGTCTTCAACGTGGGGGGCGACCGTGGAGGCCAGTTGAGATCCAACCGCCTGAGCGAACGATGCAAGTTGCGATATCATCGCCGATCCCGACCTCGCAGACCTGCCACGTCCAGGCACCTCGCTGAGCCTCTCCAACAGCCAGGTGGTCCTGAATGGCGGAGGCAAACGCAGGCCCCCGCCCGTTCCTTGGCGTGATCTCATAGACGAACACAAGATTCGCGCCCTGCGCTAGCGCATCGGACAGGACACCTGAGGCCATAAGCATGGCCACCAGGCCTATGACGCACTTCGTACGCAGGTGCATCTCCCCTGCTTGTGGTCGGTGCCGAATGGACGAGCGGGGTATCGCGCAGTGAATACGCGATACTCGGTGAGGCCCGTCCCCTGGCGCACCCGCCCGCCCGTGCACGCCTACGTTGCCGCGGCCGGGGCATCCGAGCTTGCCCCATCTCCACCACATCAGGGGCCTTGTCGCAACGTCACCTGCTCATAGGTTGGCTTCCCTGCGGTAGCCATTCTCATCGCCTCAGTCCGATGCACTTGAAGGAGCCTAGCATGCCACTCGTCCATTCGTACGTCCCGACCCGACTTCGGTCCGGCGTCGTCGGACTCATCGCCCTTCTCGCAGTCGTGATGCTCCCTGCGCCCGCCGTGGCCCAGGACGCGATCCCGACAATCGAAGACCGAACCGCCGGCATGGACCGGATGGACGGCTTCTTCAACATCTTCTGGGATGCCGGCACCGGCTCCCTCTTCTGGGAGATCTCGGCGCTCGATACCGAATTTCTCTACCAGATCTCGATGGGGTCGGGATTGGGCAGCAACCCGATCGGAATCGACCGGGGACAGTTGAGGGGAACGCACATCCTCGAAGCCCGGCGCATTGGGCCCCGCATCCTCTTAATGGAGCCGAACTACCAGTTCGTGGCTCAAAGTGACAATCCGGTCGAAGTGCAGGCGGTCCGGGATGCTTTCGCACCGTCGGTTCACTGGGGCTTCGACATCGAGGCCGCGACGGGCGATCGAGTCCTCGTGGACGCAACGAGCTTCTTCCTTCGTGACGCACGCGGCGTAGTCGACCAGATCGCTGCAAGCGGCCAAGGCACCTTCACGCTCGACGGCTCTCGCTCGGCAATTCACATGCCTGCAACGGCGTCCTTCCCGGAGAACACCGAAGTCGAGGCGATGCTCACCTTCACGAGCAGGAATCCCGGTGGCCTGGTAAGAGGGGTCGCAGCCTCGGCCAACGCGATCACGCTCCGACAGCACCACTCCTTCATCCAGCTTCCTGGCCCGGGCTTCAAGACTCGCATCGCCGACCCGCGCGTTGGCGTGAACGGACCAACGCTGTACGACTACGCTACCCCGATCGACGTCGACACCCGGGTGCGTCTCTCCGCGAGACATCGCCTCGAGAAGGCCGACCCCAGCGCCGCAATGTCTCGGGCTGTTGAACCGATCGTCTACTACGTCGATCCAGGCACGCCGGAGCCGGTACGGTCCGCCCTGGTGGAAGGTGCCGGGTGGTGGGCAGACGCCTATGAGGCCGCAGGCTTTACCGACGGATATCGCGTAGAGGTCCTGCCCGAAGGCATCGACCCGCAAGACATCCGCTACAACATGATCCATTGGACGCACCGTCGAACCCGTGGCTACTCCTACGGAAACACGGTCATCGATCCTCGTACTGGCGAGATCGTTCGAGGTGTCGTGAATCTCGGCAGTCTGCGTCTCCGCCAAGACTATCTGCACGGTCAGGGCATGGTGCCACCATATCCGACCGGCATCTCCGCACCACAGCAGGACCCGGAGCTCGGCGAGTTCGCCGACGCACCATCCTACGAGTATCTGGCACAGGTCGCCCCCGGATCTGAAGCGATCGAGATGGCTCTCGATCGCGTCCGCCAGCTGTCAGCCCACGAAGTGGGGCACACGCTCGGATTTCCGCACAATTACATGTCGAGCAGCTACGGACGCGAAAGCGTCATGGACTACCCGGCACCCCGCGCGGAGATCGACGGGAATGGCGACATCGACCTCTCCAACGCCTATGTGCAGCGGATCGGAGAATACGACAAGCTGTCGGTGAACTGGCTCTATCGTGAGTTCCCTGCGGGCACGGATGAAACTGCAGCGCTAGCTGAGATCGCAGCCCAGGGCGTGCGCGACGGACTCATCTACATGGGGCACACGAACAACAACTTCATTGGTGCCGGCCACCAGTACGCCGGCGTCTGGGACAACGGCGAAAATCTTGTCGACCACCTGAAGCTGGAAATCCGGATTCGGGAGATCGGGCTGAACCGCTTCGGCACCGACGTTCTGCGGGCCGGAGAGCCGATGTCGAATCTGGAGTACGTACTCCTTCCGCTCTACATGCACCACCGCTTTCAGCTCCGCTCCGCCGTGCAGAGTCTCGGCGGGGCCGACTACCGGTACGCGCTCAAAGGCGACGGACAGACGCCCTTCACTATCATTGATGGTGACGAGCAGCGCGACGCCATGGAGACGGTGCTTTCGACGATCTCGCCTGAATTCCTCGCACTCTCGCCGGAACTCATCTCAATGATTCCACCCCCGGCCTTCCGGCACGGCGAGGGAGAATCCTTCCCCGGAAGAACCGAGCAGATCTTCGACCCGATCGGTGCCGCCGAGGCCGCGGCAGCGTTCACCGTCGGTGAGGTTCTCCAGCCCGCCCGAATGGCTCGCCTGGTTCTCTACGGCAGCATTGGCGATTACCCGGATCTCGAGGAGGTCGTCGATCGACTCATGGCGGTCAGCTGGGGCATCGACGACACTTCGAACGAATACGAGACCCAGGTCGTACATGCGGTGCAGCGCACCGTCGCTGACCAGATGATGAGGCAGGCTTCACTCAACGGAAATCCGGCCGAGGTTCGTGCGATCCTAGCCGATCGTCTCGAGGCGCTGGCAGTTGAGATCGAGGGCTACGGAACGCCCACACCTCACCAGAGACTGGTTGCCGGGGATATCCGGCGCTGGCAGTCCGGCATCGAGAACACAGTTCCCGGGCCGGCGATCCAGCTCCCGGCAGGTGACCCGATTGGCGGCAGCCCACGAGGTGGAAGCCCTCGGGGTGGTGGACGCTGATCTGACATCACACTTCGCCGGCGAGTGATCTCGTCAAACGAACGATGCCCCCGGAAGCCAGGCTTCCGGGGGCATCTTCGTAATCATGCCGACAAACAGTCGGTCATATCATCCTCGAGGCCGATCAGACCGCGCAGGCCATATCGTCACCGCAGCACATTGGCGACTTGATCTTGCCGTGGCCCTCGGGGCACTTCGAGACCTGAACCTCAACGCCTGAATCTGTCGTGATCGTGTCGTTCACAAGCTCACTGTCGCAGGTGGCGCAGGTCATGTTCACGCTCATGCCGCACTTGTCGCAGGTGTACGTCGCCATGGGCAAGTTCCTCTCCTGAGTAGGTCCGATATCGAGTGTGGGGCGCGGACATTAGCGAATCCTCCCGCTTCCGTCACGGCCAAGGCGTTCAACGAACACCGACCCACCCTTTCACCGAGTCGAACAGCCCAGCCGAGTCGTACCCGACACCGTCCTTGAACACGAGCGTCATCGCACGCAGCGCCTCAGGATCGGCTCCGGGGTCTCCCCACATCAGCACGAGGTCAGCGCGCTTACCGACTTCGATCGTACCGATCTCGTCGCCCTGTTCGAGGTACTCGGCACCATTCTTCGTGGCGACCTCGATGGCCTGCTCAACAGTCAGCCCGACCTCCATCAAGAGCTGCACCGCGCGCTGATTCGCATACCCAGGCACCACGTCGCCACCGCCGGTTGGGTCCGTGCCGAGTACGAGCGTACCGCCGGCGTCATAAAACGCCTTCTCCATGGCCATGTACTGCCGGAGAAGCTGGCCTCCGGTCTCGCTCGCCCGATCGAGTCCCGCGATGACCCGTTCGTGCAGCTGCGGGAGCATGGCCTCCTGCGCCCCCTCAGGAGGCGGCGACCGATCGGGCGCGCGACGCTCTACAACGGTCAGCGTCGAAGTCAGCGCCACGCCCTTCTCAATGAGGTGATTGGAAACATCGGTAAACGCCGCACTCGCAACATCCAGATCCAGGTAGCTCTGGTTCGCTCCGCGCGGGCACGAGTCAGGCTCCTTGCCTTCGACCCAGTCCGTCGCTGCGAAGAAGCCATGCTCCAGGTTGTCGATTCCGAGGTCCGCGGCCTCCCTGTACGTGATCGAACACAGATGGCCGGTGACTTTAACGCCGCGCGCGTGCGCAGCATCGATGGCCGCCCCGAGCGTGGCTCTGTCGATGAGGTTGTAGGCCTTGAACGAGGTGACGCCCTGGTCGATCCAGAAATTGACGTGCGCGCGAGCCTGCTCAGCTGTCTGCAATTGGGGCATCGCCCGCACAAATCCGTTGGCGCCCTCGAGATAGGGCCCGGTGACGTTTATGTGCGGCCCCACGATAAGGCCTTCCTCGACGTGCTGTGCCACCCTGAGGTCGGTATAGGTATCCACGCTCCCGCCGGTTCTCATCGTCGTCACACCACCGGCGAGATAAAGCGGCGGAAACGAGATCTCGTTCGTGTTGTAACGTGCCTGCCCAGACGGGTAAAAGAGGTGCTCGTGTAGCATCACGAAGCCGGGCATCACTGTTTGACCCGTACCGTCGACGATTTCGGCTCCTGACGGACTGCCGATCTCCCCAGAACTTCCGACGCGGACGATGCGTCCCTCGCGAATCTCGATCGACATGCCAGTGCGGGCGGGCGCGCCGGTGCCATCGATGAGTCGCACGTTCTGGACTACGACATGGTCCGCAGAAACTGACACGAACTCCTGCACCTGCGGGGAGAGATCGTCGTAGCTCTGGGCGGCGGCCGTGCTGGCCAGGGACAGGCTCACCGTGACCAGCGCCACGAGCCAGGCCTCTCGTCTGTAGTGCCTCAACCTCGTCATGCCATCTCCTGAGTTCGGCCGTCACCAGCCAAGTAGTATGTGGGTGGGCGCCTGCACTTGATCAGGTCCCAAACTGAAGCGGGGCCCTCGGCTCAGCCGAGGGCCCCGCATTCATGTCATCCGGCGCGAGCGCCGTCAGCGGTACTTACTGCGGCAGCACCATGGCAAAGTTTCCACCATTAGCGTTCACCACGATGTACTGCCGACCGTCGTGCTCGTAGGTCATCATCCCGTAGCGATTGGACGCCGGGATCTCGACACGGCCGAGCTCCTCACCCGTCGCCTTGTCGATGGCGAAAAGGTGCGGGTCATTGTCGCTGTTGTGTCCGGCATACACGACCATGCCCGGAGTCGCGAAGAGTGCGGCCTGACGGCCTGAACCAGTCCTCGGGTCAGGGCCACTGCTCACCGCCGGGTGCTCGAGCACATTACGCGGCGTATCCCCGATGGGGACATACCAGAGGTGGTCACCCGTATTGAGGTCGATCGCCGTGATCCGGCTATACGGCGCCTTCCAGATGGGCAGACCCTCCACTCGACCGGGGCTCGCTGCGGAGCCCGGTACCCATGCGTTGATCGTCGTGCCGGTCGGCTGCGTCGTGAGATCATCGGCCACGCCACCGTCATCCTTCTCGGCCCCGGGAATCATGATTCGTGACCCACAACCCTTCTGCGACGGCACGTATATGATGCCTGATTCAGGATCGAAAGCCGGCGTACCATCGATGTTCGTTCCCCCGACATCAGCCGGGCACCAGAGTGCCGCGCGCTTGCCGATGTCGTTGTCGCGATGAAGCGGCGGCATAAAGAGCGGTCCGATCTCGAAATCCTCGAGCGCCTCGATCGCTTTCTGACGAAGCTCCGGCGAGAAGTCGATCAGCTCGTCCTCGCTCAGCCCCTGCATGTCGTATGCGGCCGGCTTCGTCGGGAACGGCTGCGTCGCTGCAAGCTGCTCTCCAGGAATTTTCGACTGAGGAACAGGACGATCCACGATGGGCCAGATGGGCTCACCCGTCTCGCGATTGAAGACGTACAGGAAAGCCTGTTTCGTCGCCTGAGCAACGATCGGCGTCCGCACACCATCAATCATGACGTCTCCGAGCACCGGTACCTGAGGTGTGTCGTAGTTCCAGATGTCGTGTCGGACCAGCTGATAGTGCCAGCGACGCTCACCCGTCTCGACGTCCAGCGCGAGAAGACTTCCACTGAAAAGGTTGTCGCCGGGTCGGAAGCCACCGTAATAATCCTGCGTGGCCCCGTTGGTCGGGATGTATACGAGTCCGAGATCCGGATCTGCGGAGAGCGGGGCCCAGGATGAAATGTCACCGGTCCACTCCCAGGCGTCGTTCTCCCAGGTCTCATGGCCGACCTCACCCGGTCCCGGGATGACGTCGAACTTCCAGAGGTGCTCACCCGTCCGAGCATCGTACCCGAGGATGTCACCTGGAATCATCTCTGCGCGGGTCTGGTTGTACCCCTGCTCAGCCGAGTTTCCGACAACCACCACGCCGTTGACGACGATGGCCGGCGAAGAACTCGTGATGTAGCCCTGCTCCAGCGGGATGCCATCCGCAGCGTCATCGTACTCATACCCGAGGCCATTCGGCCCGAGTAGATCCACGACGCCTGTCGCCGGGAAGCCCTCGATGTCGATCTGGCCGCCAAAGCCCTCGATGTGCTGCCCGGTGTGGGCATCGAGCGCGTGCAGGAAGAACGCCGGTGAGATCAGATAGACGACGTCGCGACCATCGATGTTGGCGTACGAGACACCCTTACCGTGGTTCTTCCGCATCGAGTAGGCCCACCGGAACGTCTCAGGCTCGGTATACGTCCAGATCTCCTCACCCGTGCCGGCGTCGGTCGCCACCACGCTCCGGTGCTCGGAATGCACGTTGATGAGCATGCCATCGACGTATACAGGGGTCGAACGTGCGTTCACGGAGCCGAGGTGCGACGCGTCATACTCCCACGCCACTTCCAGGTCCGAGAAGTTGTCGCCGTTGATCTGAGTCAGCCCGCTGTAACGCTGGCCTGACATGTTTCCGGCGATGTTCGCCCAGTCGCCGTCGGACGTGATCCCTGCCCCGCGATCGCCGCCCATAGACGCAGAATCTCCGCAGGCAGCGCCCAGGAGGACGAACATGCCAAGCGCGAGCCAGCGCATCGGGGAGGATGTCGAAATCCCAGTGCCCATCTGCAAGCCTCTCGATGAGGTGAGCGCCTTGTTCAGGCGCGTTTTCGAAGCGTTGGCATAATGCCCGCCCGATCCTGTTCTCGCCAGTATTGGCCACGCTTTTTCGATCGCCCCCCCCTCACATCATCGCTAGCACCACCGTACTCGAACCCGCTACTACACAACTGTTTCTCCGTTCGCTTCCACCTAGGAAGGAGCGTAAGCGTCCACGCGTCTGTCTGCTCGAACAGGTAGGTCGATGAAAGGATATCCCCGGCGTCGCCGACCGGATCTACCGGCATCACTTCGACGCCTTCGCCCTTGTGATTCCGAAGGCCAACGCTCTCTGTGCTTTCAGAGACGTAGCCCGAGATCACCGGTTAGTCCATCTGTCGACGATCGGCCACGGCATCCGAGGACCCTCGGTATGGAAGGTGGCTCACTGGATCTCTCATCTTCGTGTTGGGATAGGCGGACCGACCGCACCCAATCGCACGCACATCCGGCCGCGACACCGTCCGCCACAGGGTCGATTCGGTGACACACAACGTTATCCGCACTACGTTTTTTCCTCTCGTGCCAAGGGCCAACTAGGCTCCACTGGACAAAATCCGAGCTACTGAGGCCCGCATGAAGCGCATCTCTACTGTGACCGCACTCCTGCTGACCGTGGTCGGCTGCTCCGGTTCCGAATCAGCCGAAATAAATGCAGGAGTGCCTGCCGCTGATCCTCTCGACGCGTACACACCGACCGCGGCACAGCATGCCGAAGTCGTCGGAACGCTGCAGAGACTGTTCGACGCGCTCGAGTCAGGCAACGAAGCGCTGCTACGATCCGTGACGGACGCCTCCGTGGTGATGCATTTTTCGGAGACCCGCGACGGGGCCACGACCTTCGGAAGCGCGACGCTCGACGGCCTCGCGACGAGAATCACATCGAGCGAAGTGCCGCTCATTGAGCGGATGTGGGACCCGACCGTCGTGGTGAACGGGCCGCTGGCGACGATCTGGACGCCGTACGACTTCTACGCCGGAAAAACATTCAGCCATTGTGGTGTGGATGCGGCCAACATGCTCCGCACTGAGGAGGGCTGGCAGATCGTAGCCCTGTCATGGACACGCCTCCAGCCCCCGACATGTGAGCTTCACCCCGACGGCCCACCCGCGTCCTGATCAAACGAAGCCATCACCACCTGGGGCAGGGGCATCTGTGCGCCTCCGAATCGCATACGTCGCTCTCTTCGTCACGCTGACAACTTCCTGCTGAAAGCCTGTGCACCCAGAGCGACTTGAGGCTTGTGTCCGTGCAGTGTGGCTTCGAGAGGGCCTTTGAATTTCCCGAGACTGAGTCAGCGCTACGTCGACGGTGTTCTGGTGGAGACTCCAGAACACCAACTCTGCTATTCCAGGCTCTTCCTGAGCGTGTCGACGGTCATGGAGAAGCTCCGCATACCGGAAAGCGGATCGTAGGCGACCAGCATCGCGCCTCTGTAACCAAGTCGGTCGGAGCTCGCTCCGGAGAACGCCATCAGGGTCCGCGCGAGCCCTTCCTGGGTCTCCCTGCTGAGCTCTCCACCTGACGTACCAGCGAAGGCTTCGTCAAAGAGTGCATTGAGCGGGAGCCCCTGAGGCTTCGACTCAAGCAAGGCCAAGGTCACGATCGCGACCAGCGCGTTGTGCGGGAAATTGAAGTGGAGCGCGAGGGGTGCGTAGCCGCTCCGCTCGGGACGAAACGCTTCCAGGTCCTCCAGCAGCCGTCCTCCGTGCTCGACGAGCAACCTGCGCACCTCGGCATACTCTGTCTCGTACGGCTGGAGCAATGACGGCACCGTGCCCCGAAACGCCCAGGGATCCGCGGCCAGCGCCTGTAGAAGAGAGCCCAGGATCGCGTCCCGATCTGCAACTTCGCCTAGGTCATCCCCAGCGACTCCGGCCGCCTCATCTGGAACGGACCCCGTGTATGCTTTCATCAGCGTGCGTGTCGCATACAGCAGCCAAGGATAGTCACCCACGTTGTCGTCCCGCATGCGAACCACGTCTCGTCCGTACATCAGCCAGAAGCCCCAGCGCAGGTGCGCACTGAGGACAGCGGCGCTCACTCGTGCGAACTCGAGTTGATGCGACCAGGCCAGAGTCGAGACGCGTTCGATGATTCTGTCGTAGGCCTGCTCCTCGGGGTGAAACTGGGACAGCGCATAGATGAGGAGTGTCTCCGCATTGGACACGAACTGATGCCCACTCCCCTGTTCCCCCTGGAGTGTCGTCACGAGACCTGTCAGCCGGTCCAGCAAGGCATCGAGGTCCTCTGCATCCCACACGCGCATCGCACAAAGGGACAGGAGGTGCAGAAAGTAGTAGTCGAGGAGGATCTCCAGCGTCATGCGATGATCCGGGTCTTCCACCTCCACACGTTCGAAGAAGTCCAGAAGCAGTACCGGAACTAAATCCTCAGTGAAGCGATGCGTCTGATGATTCCACGAGTGAAGAACTCGGAAGCCATCTTTTCGGGTACGACCGTCGAGCTTCCGGACCAGGGTAGCGAGTCGTCCGGACACACCGTCGAACCGGTGATCCGCCATCGCCGACCTCAACGATGTCAGCTTCGTCGAGAGGTCCGCGCCTGTTGAGAAGCCATCGACGAGGCGGGCTCTCGTGCCGTCCCCCAGCATGGCTTCAAGCAGGTCGCAGAGCTCGAGCACCTCGGCGGCACTCGATGCAGCATTCGCGGGGGCACCCGAATCAGGCATATGTGTCAGCGGTTGAAGTAAGTGCGTAGCTCATCCGGATTGCTCGTGTGGGTCATCGCGACCATGAGCAGTACCCGGGCCTTCCACGGACTCAGATTGTCCGCCTGAACTGCCCCCATCTCGAGGAGATCGAGGTTGTTCGCGTAGAGCGGTACGATCCTGCCCGTACTAACACGAGAGGCTACGACAACTGGAATCCCGGCTGCTCTGACCCGTCTCAAGGCCTCGAGCGTGGGTGTGCTCACATGGGCCAGACCGAGACCCGCTACCACGACGCCGTCGAGATTACCGTCTGCGAGGAGCAACTCGAGCGCTCGCCCGTCTGAGCCGGCGTATTCGCTGATGAGTACGACGTTCCCCAGTTCAGGGTCGTCTGGCAGCGGCACGGTCTGTCGACGCATGGGCGCACGATAGAAGCGCACTGCCTCGATGTCCGCGACGCCAAGCAACCCGAAGTCGAGTGTCTGGAAGGTTTCGACGTCGAGCGTGTTGGTCTTCGTGACTTCGCGCGCCGCGTTGATCTGACCGTTCATGACAACCATCGTGCCCATGCCCACAGCTTCATCGGAGACGACGACCCGCACGGCGTTCAGCATGTTCCTTGTGCCATCAGTGTCGTACATCGTAGGTGCGCGCTGCGCACCTACAACGACCACCGGCTTCTCGCTCATGACCGTCAAGTCGAGGAAGTACGCCGTCTCTTCGAGGGTATCCGTCCCGTGCGTGACCACGATCCCTGCCACACCAGGCTCTGCAAGCAACGCGTTCGCCCGTGCAGCCAGCAGCAGCCAGATGTCCGGGGTCATGTCCCGGCTATTCACGTTCGCGATCTGCTCTACGGACACCTGTGCGATCTCGCTCAGCCCCTCGACCGAGCTGACGATCTCGTCCCCTGTCAGTGCCGCTCGTAGTGCGCCGATCTCCTCATCGTAAGTACTGGCAATCGTGCCGCCGGTCGCAAGGACGACCACGCGGGGCAACTCAGCGACTTTAACCCCGGCCGTGGTGCTGGCCGTCACCGACTGGGCTGAAGCGCCCGAGGTGCCGAGCCGCCCTGAGCGAGCGCTTGGACTTACAAGGACCGAAGCGCTGCCGAGCAGCATAAACGCTGTCGCTATTTGTAGAAGATGAGCGCGCATCATGCGAGATCCACCGTGCCATTGGGCGTATTCAACGTCGCGATTACCCGAGGTGATTCGCCGCCTGAAACAGACGTGTCGAGTCCGAGAGCCTGGAACCACCCACGAACGATGTCCGGCTCAGGATGTTCGACCCTCACACCCTCCAACGAGCACACCGAGGGAAGATGGGTACCGGGGTGCACCGTGTCCCCCCAGTCGATAAAGAAAGGGATCACGCCGCCGGCGCGGTCCGCCCATGGGTCCGTAACCGTCCAACGCAGAGCACTGCCGTCCGGGCGCACCCTGCCACCCTCCGACAGTTCGCCGAGGTCGATACCGGCCTCACGTCCCGTGGCCACCAATCCCGACAAATCGCTCGCCTTCGCACACCATGTGACTAGTCGCATCTCCTTCAGGTCGCTCAGACCAAACCATCTGGGCCCAGCAGGATCAGGCTCGTCAGGGTCCACGCTGACCACCTCCATATAGCAGTCCGGGCCAAAACCGATCAGTCGATTGCGGGTGCCGAAGCCGAGGTGCCGCCCGCCTGGTGACATCTCCACACCGAGGCGCTGCTCGATGTACTCGACGCCATCGTTCAGGTCGGGTGAGGCAAAGACTAGATGGTCCATTCATGCTCTCCAGGTTGTAGAATTTGAATGTCCTCAATCACCTCACTGCTCGCGAGCGCCGCAGCGTAGCCTACCGCCGTCTTGAAGTAGCGGAGGCGTTTCGCGTCGATGGCTGCCTGGATGTTCAGCTCTCCGACGTCGCCCTTCATGAGGCGCAGGCCCGCCCCATGCCGCTTGGCGAGCGCCTCCTTCGCCGTCCAGAGCCTCATGAACTCGGCATCCGCCTGCTCCCGGCTGAGTCCGGTGAGACGGCTGGCTTCGGCAGCCCCGAACCAGCGCGTCGCGATCGCTTCGGCTCTGGGTACGGTCCGCACCTGCTCGACGTCGATGCCGAGGCTCCTCACCCCTCCTAGCGCCACGGCGAACAGGTCGCCCGTGTGCGCCACCGAAAAGGCGAGGGGTGTGGCATCCGGTCTCCCGATCGGGACATAAACGGGCTTACCGCCGGGCGCGACTACGACCCTCACCTCTCCCGGTGCGCAATCCGCCTGACGACCCAGGAGCACTCGTACGGCAGCATGTCGAGCCAGCAGAATTCGACCGCGCGCGGGATCCGCCATGCTGTCGGCCCGCCGCCGATCCTCTTCGGTTGGGAGATCGGTATCAGCGAGCGCCTCAAATGCTTCGTCCGTCACATCGACAAGCCACACGCACGGCCGCCGCGGATCGATCATTTACGCTCCCGAACGCACTCGAACCGCAAAGCACGGGACTTCATAAATTCGGAGGCCGTCCACCCACTGCGTACCGAATATCTCCACCGTGACGGACTCGCCTTCGACGATGTCGACCTTGAGAGCCTCTACCTCCGTGACGACTTCATCGCGAGATGGAACGACCTGTCCGCGGTACTTCCAGGAAACAGGGAAGCCCACGATCGGATGCTCCCAGACTGGATTCTCGAGACCGTCGAGCCATCCCTTCAAATGGACGAGTGCACGAGCAGACTGGACGAGCGCCTCGAGTCCGAGCGAACCGGGCTGGACCGGGTCGTCGTAGAAATGCGCCTTGAAGTACCAGTTTTCGGCACGGATTTCCTGTAACGTCCGAATTCGACCCAGGCCGGCATCTCCGGCGTCCGGCCAGAATCCAGTGACCGCGTCCAGCATGCGGATCGCACCAGACTCCATCCCAGGCAAATGCGCGAGTTCTCCGCCATCAGGGATCAGAGACATAGGGGCGAGGTCAGAAGGCTCGATGAGGCGAGCCCGCATCTCATCGGTCATGGGAAGACCCTTCTGTTCTTCCAGAATCTTCGGACTGAAGAACCCGAAGTCCGTCTTGAGGGTCAGCACAACACCCTCCGCATCGCGACAGGTGACGTTAAAGAACACGATGCTCGTCCCGCCGGCCTTTGCGAAACGAGTCAGCTCTGTTGTGAAAGTGAGCGTGCCGATGTCCGGCCCGATGTCCTTGTAGATGGTGCAGTCATCTCCGTCGAGATTCCGGAACGCGACGTCGCCTTCCGTATCCGCGAAGAAATTGAGGTAGCAAGAGAACCAGCCGCAGGGCTGGAGCAGAGCCTCCACAACGACCGCGAACGGCATCGTACCCTGCCCCTCTGCGAAGTACCACGCGTCCGGGTCAACTTCGAGGGTCGATACGAGCGTGCCGGAGTCCGAGGCGGAGCCGGGCGCAACGTCGACTTCGACGATGCTGCTCATGAAGTGGTAAGGAGGACCAGGCAAGCGCGGACATTTCAGTGCCCCGTCATACTTCTCAAACATCGTCCCGAACGCGTCGCTCGGCTTGCCCCAGGCACAGGACAGCAACGCCCCGTAGTCGCCGCGCACATCGCTGTTTCCTGGTCCGACGAGCCGGATCGGCTCCGCACCCTCCAAGAACTCACCCTTCGTCGTCAGTGGGTAATCCGGAACCAGCCGTAGGCCGAAGCGTCGGCACTGGAAGACCTTGAAGCCATCACTCGTACACAGGAGCGACGCGTAGACCTCGGGGAGGTCACCATCGATGACCTCCTCGATGAACACTTCGTAATCCAGATCGTGCGGGCCCGTGGGAATCACCTGGCCGCGGCAGAGGAAGCGCGCCATCTCACCGGGGACCGGCTCGAAGCGCCATCCGTCGCGCGGGAGTGTGAAGCCCATCGCGGCCATCGCGAACGACAGTGCCTGAGTAGCTGCATCGGCCATCAATGTGCCGGGCATGCACGAGTCATTCTTGAAGTGCCCGTCATAGAACCAGGCATCGGCAGGTACGTGCGCCTCAGCACGGACGTAACCACGTCCCCACGGTCCACCTTCCGGCTCGAACTCCGGTACCGAATCGATTAGACGCAGCAATCCGTTAGGTGTATTCGGCGTGCGGGTGTGGCATGAAGCCAGCTCGAAACCTTCCCCGAAGCAGGCGAAGGCATCCCCTTCGACCCATGCACCGAACTCCTCTGACGTGAAGCTCCGCTTGGTGCTCAACATCGGCGCCGGATCGAGGCGAGCGTCCGGATCGGGCGTGTCCTCGGCGGCATCCCAAAGGACACCACCAGAACCAGACAGCTCCTCTTCGGTGAAGAATCCGGCCTGTCCGTTTCGTACAGAGATCAGCAGCCGGTCACCGACGTAGCAGTCGTAGTGGAAGAAGAAGAGACGAACGTCACCAGTCTTCGCATGACCATCGACGTAGATGTCATACGTGAGCGTCTCACCCGGCGCCGGCAGGTCGCCGTGGAACGTCAGGTCACACCCGAGCAAGCGGTATACACGATCTCCCTTGTTCAGGAAATCAGCGCCCAGCCATGAGATCAACAACAGGTCGGCCTGACCGGACTCGATCACGACGCCCGGGGCCATCCGGCCCGTGTGCAGGTACCACGCGTCTTCTTTGACGTCCGTCTCCGTGACGACACGCCCTTTCTTCATCGTCCCCGGCTCGCCCTCGATGAGCAGCGCACGATCGGTGAAGAGGAGCGGCGGCTCCGGCATACGCACCTGACGTGCGTATCCATCCTGCTGCTCAAATAGTTCGCCAAAGATCTCGGAGATCTTTCCTCCCGAGTGTATCTCAAGCTGTTCGCGGGTGAGGAAGACTGTGTCCGGCAGTTCGTCACGGTTGATCGGTGGTGCAACCGGGATCACCGGTGACGGCGCAGCGGACGAAGCCTTCTTGTCGGCCTTCGCCGGAGCTGCCGGAGCTGCCGCGAGGGGTGCCACTGAGGGCGCCGGAGTGTGCGCAGCAGGTGTCGCCGGCGCATCCACGACCACGCGCAGATCTGGAGCGCGCGGTGCGGCCGGTGTCGAAGTTGGAGCCGGCAGAGCAACACTACCGGAGTCCACGACGGCGCTCAGTCCGAGCGACAGGAAGGCATCGTGCGTCTCCTTCTGCTCGCGCAGAAAGTCTGCATGGACCTGGGCGATGGAATTAAACAGGTCGAGCGCGGCGTTTCCGGTCGGCGCCTGAAGAGCCTCGGCCGCGATCGAACCCGTGCCACCGGCCGAAGGCGTCACGGGAATCGCCGCAGGTGGCGACGCCGGCACTACGGGAGCGTCCGCAGCAGGTGTGGTCGGCGCACCGGGACTGAACTGGTGGCGCACATCGTACCCAACGCCCGATGAGGGCGGTGGTGCCATCGTTTCCCCATCTGGGGATGAAGTCGTTCCAGGCATCTCGTTCACTGCTTCAGAATGCGACGGGGCGGGCGCAGACGGCGCCACGACCTCTGTTTTCAGTACAGCGTTCTCGCCAAACGTGGCGGGCCAGACGACGGCTGGTGGGTGCGCAGCCAGCCGCAGGAGTGAACCCGCTGGCTCTTCGAGAGGCTGACCGCCCTCCCGGAGACCGCGCAGACGGTCGACAAACGTCTCGAGTTGCATGGGCACGCCCGTCGCCCAGAGCTTTGCGACCGACCGACCCACCGCTTCGAGACCCGCTCCTTCATGCGGATCGAGTGCCACAGCCATGTGGGGTCGCCCTTCCAGAATGCGACCCACGGCCCCTGTGACAATGGCTCGTGGCCCGTGTTCGACGAAGATCCGAACGCCGTCCGCGTAAGCCTGCTCGATCGTCTTTGGGAAGTCGATCGGATCGATCGCCTGCTGCGTGATCGCGTCAGCGGCGGCCTCTCTGGTCGGTACATAGGCACGGTTTCCGGCATTCGTGTAGAACCGGATATCGGGCACCTCGCGCGTGTCGCGCGAGTGAATGTCATGCCAGGTCTTCTTGAATGGGGCCAGTGGCGCGGCGTGAACGATCATGTCCAGGCCGAGCTGAATCGCCTTGTTCCGTCCAACCGCCTCAACCACTCGATCACAGCCAGCAGCGTCTCCGCCGATGACCACGTCTTCGTAGTGGTGGATAACCGTTAGATAGACACGATCCTCGCCCTCCATCGCCGCCTCGACGACCGCGAGCGGAGCGGCAATGCGGAAGTTCTTCCAGTCGGGTAGCTCGCCTTCGGGCAGTCCCCAGTATGTCGCCGCAGACCGGCACTCGCCGGTCAACTGATTCACGTACATCTCGGACGTATTGATCTCGACGAGCATGTCATCGAGGTCGTGCCAGACACCGAACGCCATGAGGGAGTTCGTCTCACCCGACGAGAGTCCAAGAGCAACCTGAGGTCTCATGCCGAGGATGTCGCGCGTGAACTCCGTGTGCGCCTGACAGACAAAGGACGAACCCTGTAGCTGGGTCGCCGGCGAGAACGGCTCAACGTCGGCTCCGTACAACGTGGCAGCGAGGCTCGGAGTTCCGTCGAATTTCACTGCGAGGTTGTGACCAATCTTTGGGAAGGCGAGGAGGAGATCTCTCGCCGCGCCTGGGTAAGCGGCCGCCGCCCCGGTGTAGCAGAACGCGACTTCGCCTTCCGGCCTGCCTTCGCCATAGAACAACCCCGGTGCAGACGGCACACGTCCTTCCGCCAACTCACCGGCGGCATGGGCTCGGAGACGCTCCACTTCTTCGAAAGTTTGCCCCACGAGGGCCAGTCGAACGCTGCCCTGATGGACCTGCAGGCCAGCAGCCACCGTCGCAGCTAATTCGCTTATCGAATCAGCGGCATGGAAGTGGATCACAGGCGCGTCGACAGGCGAGATGGCATCCGTCGTAGCCGCAGGAGCTGCCAGCTGAACGGTCGACGCGAGCCCCGAGTACGAGGTCACGGACGCGGTGGTGTGAACCAGGTCCTGACGTCGAGGAGCAGGCCACGCGCCCTCTCGATCAATCACGGCGCCCAGGTGGGCCGTGACTGCGCCCGCTGCGACGTGAAGCAGCCCCGACGCTCCGTGGGCGTGGCCGAACCGCGCCGTCACTTCGCTCTCACCGGTCTCCGGCACGAGGGCGAGGTCTACCGCTCCGACTTCGGGCTCGTCCATATCCTCGACGAGCGAAGCGAAGATGGGATAGCCCTTCTCGGTCGCATCACGCTCACGCATGAGGACCATCGCGACCGCCACATCTCCGGGTCGCTGGCGATCTGCGGGCAGCACGGATGCCGCTGCAGCGCGGTGCGACAGCTCGTGGGAGAAATCCGATGCCCCCACGAGAGCCGCGTCGATCTCACCGGCCTGGAGCGCACGGACTGCGAGCTTCAGCGCGTCGAGGCCAGACAGCTCCTCGCTCGCAACCGTAAAGCCAGGGGCGCGCCAATCCTGCTGTGCGTGTACGCGATTCGCAGGAATGTTCGGCATGCAGCCGATCACTCCGGCAGCCGTCAGATGACGCGCCGCCCGATCATTCACATCGCGCCAACCGGCCATATCGGCGTCGGGGCCAAGCAATTCCCGAAGCCGAACACGCAATCCGTGTCGAGCTACCTGAGGATCGACGCACATCCCAATGTAGACACCCGTCCGATCAGGATTGAGGCCGCCGACCTGACCCAGGGCCTCTTCGACCACTTGGAGGATCGATGTCTGTTGGGCAAGGCTTTCCTGCAAATCATTCGGAGGAAACCCGAGCTTCGTCATCGAAAGGACGATCTCTTCGGTCCGCGTTGACTCCTCTCCTCTCGCCTCGACCAATCGACGCACGAAGGCCGGAAGCCCGACCTGGTCGCCCGCGATCACACCGAGGGCCGAGATTGCCACGGCCTGCGCGATCTTTTCGGCAGGATCAGATCGCGGCAAAGACACCGCAGGTGCCTCGCCCGTCCATTCCTCGACGATCAGGTGGGCGTTGTTCCCGCCAAAGCCGAAGTTCGAGATCGCCGCGCGGCGCGGGCCCTTGCTCTTCCAGGGCTCGGCTTCAGCCAGTAGACGGAAGCCCTGCTCATCGATCATGCTGAGCGGATCATCGCAGGGCGTTGGTGGGAGGAGACCCGCTTCGAAAGCGCTGAGCATCTTGAGGAGGCTCGCGACTCCCGATGCAGTAATCGGATGCCCGATGTTGCCCTTCAGTGACCCGATCACCGGCTTAGGTCCGTCACCCCAAAGCAGAGCAAGAGACTCGAGCTCGATGCTGTCGCCTCGAGGCGTTCCCGTGGCGTGGCACTCGATGAACCCGATGTCCTGAGGGGTTAGTCCGGCCTGGGCGTACGCGGACTTCATGGCCCGCACCTGTCCGTCCGCCGAGGGGGCAAGGAATCCACTCTGCCGCCCGTCGTTAGAGAGGCCGATCCCGCGAATGACTCCGAAGATCCGGTCGCCCGACTCCACAGCATCGTCGAGCCGCTTGAGTGCGACTAGTCCCGCACCTTCAGCGGGGAGCAATCCGTCTGCGGCCTTGTGGAACGGACGTGACTGGCCTGTCGGGCTCAACGCCTGAAGCGCGGTGAATCCCAGGTGAATAAAGAGTGGATCCGCACGTGCCACACCGCCCGCCAACATGAGGTCGGCTTCGCGGTCCTGGAGGCGCCGACAGGCGATCTCCAGGGCGTAGAGTGAGGACGCGCAGGCAGCGTCGAGCGCAAACACGTCCCCTGTGAGCCCATATGCAGCCGCTACGACATGCGCCGGCCCACCCGAGGAGAAGCGATTCCGGGCATCGGACCTGCCATCATCCAGGCCAGGCTTCGGCGCATTTTGTCCCTCGCCAAGCCAGAAATCCTCAACGAAGCGAGTATGCTCGACTGTCGGATATGAAAGGTTGCCGATCACCAGCCCCGTCCCAGGCGGCGGTGTATCAACGCCCGCTTCCCCGAGAGCGACCCCCGCGCAATGAAGCAGCCACTGGGTCAGCGTGTCGAGACGGTGAGGCTCATCGATGCGGTCGGCAAGCGTAGATACGTCGAAGACCTCGTCGAAGCCGGTGACATACCCACCACGATTGCTCACGACGTGCTCTGCACCGACACCTGGCGACTTGTCCGCCAGCAGCTTCTCGGAATCGATCCCCCAAGCTCCGGCAGGCGCCTCTCCAATAAGAACACGGGCGTCCCGAACGGCTTCGAACAAAGCCTCAGGGCTCAGCGCCCCGGGCAACACGCAGGATCGCCCAACAACCGCGATGGGCTCAAAACTACTCATGTACGACTCCGTTCAACTTTTTCGATCAGGCGCCCGGCGCGTCGAACTGCACTTCGCGCAGCTCGGCAACGAGGTCGCCATCTTCAGTCGCAAGAATGAAATCGAACAGCGTGCCTCGCTCCGTCTGCCGTGCCCGGAACGCCGACCTCAGCTGCTCAGGAATCGACTCGAGGTGGTGCACGACCATCGTGCCCATGCTGGCGATCTTCTCCATGGCACCGGCCTTCTGGTGCGTCCAGAGCTCTCCGAGTTGCAGGAGCCCCTCGAACGTCGCCGGGTCAAACCCACGCGAGAACGCCTTGGGCGGCCACCCAAGACTGGTGGCACTTCTCAGCAACGCCATCCCACCCTCTTCGGATACGCCCTCCAAGTCGACGATCGAGCGGTAGGAACTCGCGTTCCCGAGAACCTCATAGGCGCCTTCCGGCTCGAACGGCCACGGCTCTAGGCCACCTGACGGGACCGACGGTGGCGGGGTCGCGCCATTCTCATCGTACCGAACCGTCGTCTCATGGTGCACCGTACCTACCGCGTCCTTGAACATGAGGCGGTACCCGGGGATCGCACCCTCGATCGGATGAACCTCGACGGTGTGACCACCCTCCGACGGGTTCGTGTCCTGACCGGGCATCGCGATCACGAAGTCTTCCAGGTACATGCGCATGGTCCGGACAGGCTTGAGGGCCTGTCCGATCCGCAGCGCAAAGTCAGCAACCATCGCAGGAGCGAGTCGGCCATTCGCCGATCCGTTGCCCGCAGCCTCGAGCGCTGTCGCGGCCGGGAACGAAAGCGTGTGCATGCTCGCCGGGAAAGAAGGAGCCGCGAGCACGACGCGCTCGACGCCCTCACCGTCCAAACTGAGCTCATCGACAAAGAACTGAGCGCCGAGATCGACATCAAGAAGCGCGATGCCCTGCTTCTCGAAGTGAGCGGCCAGGCCTGCATCGACCATTCCGCCCGCCCACGGGCCCCAGTTGTAGGACCGCACCCGGCACCACTCGCCGCGGCGTTGTGCCTCAGCGGCAGCAACCTTGTTGAGCACTTCATTAGCAGCAGCGTAGGCCGACTGGCCTGCGTTTCCAGCTCGTGCTGCGATCGAAGAGAAGATCGCGATCAGTTGGATCGGGTCCTCTTTCGTCGCCTCGAGCAGTACGGACAGACCGCCGACCTTCGGGCCGAACACATCTGCTACCCGGTCGGGCGTCATGTCTACGATCGCCTTGTCACGCAGCACCCCGGCCCCATGAACGATGCCGTCGATCGAGCCCCAGGTCTGGCGGACCTGATCGAGCGCTGCCTGAACCTGCGCAGGATCGTTGACGTCCGCGCTCAGATACATGGCGTCGACGCCGCGGGCGTCGAGATTGGCCAATGACATCTGCACCTCGGCACTCGCCGCGAGTGACTGCGCCTGCTTCTGAATGCCTGTGAAGTCGACCGTCTGGCCCTTCTTACTCGCGACAGCCGCGAGGGCTCCCGTGATCTGCACGGAGTCGGTCGAGAGAGGAACGCCCTCAGGCCACTCAGCAAGAGCTGACCGCCCAAGGAGAGCAAGCTTCACATTCCACTCTTCGGCGAGGCGCGCGACCGAACTTCCGGTAACGCCTCGCGCTCCGCCCGACACGATAATCACGGATCCAGGCTCGAGTGCCGCAGACTTTGTTCCGGTCATCGTCAGCGGCTCGATCTGCACGACCGCCCGGGCGCCGTCGGCCCCAATGCCAACTTCGAGGGCCGGACCGCCAAGGAAGAGTTCGTCGATAATCTCGGCCGCCGCGGTCGAGGGATCGGCTACATCGATGGCCTTGAGTGATGCACCGGGCCATTCGCGCGCCGCGGTCTTCACGACACCTGCCAGGCCACCGGTCCACGCTCCGGCTCCGGGATCGCCGGCGAGACCGAAGTCCCCGCCAGTCGACTGGATCGTAACGAAGACCCGCTCTGACGACTCCGGGTGCTGCGCGACCATACGGGCCGCCTGAATCGCATTCTGGTGAACGGCGATCGCGCCGTCTGCGCCGACCTGATGACCTCCCAGGCCCGCCAGGCTAATCACGGCCCGGGCAGAAGCCGACGGGACCTCAACAATGACCGGCTCGAGCCCGCGTTCCTTGAGTCCTTCTGCAAGCTCGCCCGCCAACTCCGTGTGCTCTGATGTAATCTCGACCGAGGTACCCTCGGAAAGCCCAGCGAGACCGAACCCAGGCCGGAGCTCAGAAACGATCCGCGGAACGAACGCAGAGACGGTGGTGGCATCCACGACCATCGGTGTCACCGCAGAAGAAGCGACCGGCGCCGCTGCTGCTGCCTGCGGAGCCACCTCAACTACTGGCGCCTCGACAACGGCAGGAGCCGCCGGTGTTTCTACCGGAGCCGCGATACCGCCAGCCAGCCTGTCCGCTACATCCCGTAGTGTGCGAAGCGTGGCCAACTCAGACGGAGCGATCTCCGGCATGCCAGGGATTCGCTCCTGGAGCTCGGACAGAATCTCGACCTGCTTGATCGAATCGATTCCGAGACCGGCTTCCATTTCCATGTCCAGATCGAGCATTTCGACCGGGTAACCAGTCTTCTCAGCTACGACCTCGAGCGCGAGCGCCGTCACGTCTATATCGGGCGTTGCGGCTGCAACCAATGCCGCAGGTGTCGCAGGTGCAATGCTCGGTCCCGCCGCTGCCGCAGGCATACCGGCGATCAGCTTGTCCGCGACATCACGCAGCGT
>JAPKBW010000019.1 GCA_028823235.1 Longimicrobiales bacterium
ACCCCGATTGGGTTCGACCCCTGACCGGATTCGAACCCGTTGATCGTCGTATGTGCCAAGGGTACCTTTCTCGGCCTCCGAACACCCGGAAAACACCGAAGATACAAGGCTTTTCATGGCTACCGCCGATCTGATGGACAAGCTCGTTTCCCTCGCCAAAAGGCGCGGATACGTATTTCAGTCTTCGGAGATTTACGGCGGAACCGGATCAGTGTGGGATTATGGTCCTCTCGGAGTTGAGCTCAAGCGCAACATCAAGGACCGGTGGTGGTCCTCCATGGTGCATCGCCGGGCCGATATCGAAGGGCTCGATGCAGCCATCCTGATGCATCCGAAAGTCTGGGAGGCATCGGGGCACGTCGAGAGCTTCACTGACCCCCTCGTCGAATGTACGAACTGTCACCGACGCTTCCGCGCGGACCTGCCCGAGGTAGAGAAAGGCCAGTGTCCATCGTGTGGGACCAGGGACGTGTTCACCGAGCCTCGCCTGTTCAACTTGATGTTCAAGACCTTCATGGGACCGGTCGAGGATTCGTCCGCCACGGTCTACATCAGGCCCGAAACGGCTCAAGGAATTTTTGTAAACTTCCTGAACGTGCAGGGGGCGGCTCGGCAGAGGGTCCCGTTCGGGATCGCGCAGATCGGAAAAGCCTTCCGGAACGAAATCACGCCTGGCAACTTCATCTTCCGTACGCGTGAGTTCGAGCAGGCGGAGATGCAGTTCTTTGTGAAGCCTGGTGACGACGAAGAGTGGTTCGATCGCTGGATGGAGACGCGCATGCAGTGGCATCTCGACCTCGGTATCAGGGAAGAGAAGCTTCGCTTCCATGAGCACGGACCGGACGAACTCGCCCATTACTGCAAGAAGGCCTACGACGTGGAGTATGAGTTCCCGTTCGGCTGGAAGGAATTCGAGGGCATCCACAACCGCACGGACTACGACCTCTCGCGTCACCAAGAGTTCTCGGGCAAGCGCCTCGAGTATATCGATGCGCCGACGAATGAGCGATTCATTCCCTTCGTGGTCGAGACCTCGATGGGTGTGGATCGTACGACCCTCGTCGTACTCGCTGACGCATACCGCGAGGAGGAGATCGAGGGAGACACGCGAGTCATGCTAGCGCTCAACCCGTCGATCGCTCCGATCAAGGCCGCCGTCTTCCCACTCGTGAAGAAGGATGGAATGCCGGAGATCGCCCACAAGCTGAACGACGACCTGCGGGCGGCAGCGATCCCTTCGTTCTACGATCAGGCGGGTGCGATCGGACGGCGCTACCGCAGGCAGGACGAAATCGGGACGCCTTGGTGTGTGACCGTCGATGGCGAGTCCGCCGAAGAAGGGACGGTCACGATTCGTGATCGTGACTCACTCAAGCAGGTGAGGATATCGACCGAGAAGGTGGTGTCCTGGATTCGAGAGCGGCTACTCTGATGGGTGATATCGTCGTCTATGCTGCGGGTGAAATTCATTCTAAATGGCGCGAGGAACTCCGTAGTCATCTGGAGTCGCTCGCGGTCGAGGTGGAGATCGTGGGGCCCCACGCGGTCCACGACCGTTCGGACACCGTTGGTGAGGACATTCTCGGTGAGCAACCGGGACCGATGTATCGCGACCTGATGGGCGCGCGTGTGAATGCACTGCGGACCCGAGTGCTGATGCAGCGCGCCGATCTTTGCGTGGCGTTCTTCGGTCCCAAGTACAAGCAGTGGAATACCGCGTCTGACGCTGGGGCTGCAGTGGCCAGTGGTTTGCCGCTGGTCTTGGTACGTGCGGATGAGCATGTGCACGCACTCAAGGAAATGGATGCGCTCGCGACGCTCACCGTAGAGACGCTGGAGCAGGCGGCACAGGCAATCGCGTACATCTTCGAGTAGGCCTATAATCTCAGCCGGCACCGTCACGTGTTCGTGACGGGTCTTTCTCACCGTGTGTCGGAGTGCATTCGTGTCGTCGAAATCCGAAGTCTTTACCTCTCGCTGGGGCATGCTCCTGGCCATGCTCGGAATGGCTGTCGGGACGGGAAATATCTGGCGCTTCCCCCGCATAGCGGCGAGCAATGGAGGGGGGTCCTTTCTTGTCGCGTGGGTGGTGTTCCTCATCGCCTGGTCCATTCCTCTTCTCATTCTCGAGTTCGGGATGGGCAAAGCGACACGGCAAGGTGCGGTCGGGTCGTTCGTGAAGACCCTGGGGCCGGGTTTCGCGTGGATGGGCGCGTGGGTCGCGTTTGTCGCCACCGCGATCATGTTCTACTACAGCGTCGTCATGGGATGGACGCTCCGCTTCTTCGTCGGGACGCTCACAGGCGAGGTTCCGGGTGCGACGCCAAGCGCTTTCTGGGACAGCTTTCACTCCACGCCCGGTGCGATTTTGACGCATGCGATCGCCATGGCCATGGCCCTCTTCGTGGTCTCGAAGGGAGTCAGAGGCATCGAGACGGCGGCTAAGGTGCTCATTCCCAGCTTGATCGCGCTCGTGCTGGTTCTGGCGATTCGTGCGGTCACATTGCCGGGAGCTACAGAAGGCCTCGCGTTCTTATTCACACCCAAGCTGTCTGACCTCACGAACTACTCGATCTGGATTGAGGCGCTCACGCAGAACGCCTGGGACACGGGGGCCGGGTGGGGTCTGGTCCTGACGTACGCCATCTACATGCGCGCAAACGAAGACACGGCCCTCAACGCCTTTGTCATCGGATTTGGCAACAACGCGATGTCCCTCCTCGCGGGCATCATGGTTCTCTGCACGGTATTTTCCGTGATGCCGGCCGCGGAAGCGACAACGATGCTGGCCACGTCAGGCAACGAAGGACTCACCTTCATATGGGTGCCACAGCTCTTCGCGCAGATCCCCGGAGGGCGCTTCTTTCAAGCGCTCTTTTTCCTAGCGCTCGTGTTTGCCGCGTGGACGAGCCTGGTGGCCATGATCGAGATGGCGTCCCGCCTGCTCATGGATCTGGGTGTCGAGCGAGGAAAGGCCATCAAGATGGTCGGGGCCGCCGGACTGCTCTTCGGTATTCCGAGTGCGCTTCGGCTTGAGTTCTTCCAGAACCAGGACTGGGTCTGGGGTGTAGCACTAATGGTCAGTGGCTTTTTCTTCGCCTTCGCGGTGCTGCGTTATGGCGTCACCAAGTGGCGGGAGACCTTCATCAACCAGGAAGGCTCCGACATTCATATCGGCGCCTGGTGGGACTGGGCGATCCGACTTGTCGCATTCGAGGCGGTATTCCTTGCGGGTTGGTTCCTGTGGGCGGCTCGCGGCGAGGACTTCCAGTCCACGTGGACGCTGTTCAGCCCATACAACGTGGGTTCGGTCGTCATTCAGTTCGCGATCGTCGCCGGGGTGTTCCTGATGTTGAACAAGAAACTCGCCGCTGCGGTCGAACGAGGACATTCCCTGCGCTCCGGTGACTGACGCTGGCGGTCTTGGCGCATCCCATGCTACCCCGGAGGCGCCGACAGGACATGACGTTCGACGCATTTATGTTGTTTGCGCAGGACGCTTTCGAAGAAATCCCTGCGCTCTACCGGGAGGGCGTGGACGGATTGTCCGTACGAAGGGACGCACCGTCTCATCCGGATCTCGAAGGTGTATGGACGCTCGGCGAGTGTCTGACTGAAGAGCACCCTTCGGACTTCGGCAGTGCCGAGACGACGCGCTCCGTTCTGGCTCTCTACTGGGGGGCGTTCCGCGAGGTCGCGACGGAGGACCCGGATTTCGATTGGGAGGGCGAGATCTGGGAGACGCTGACCCACGAACTTCGTCACCACCTTGAGTCACTTGCTCGGGAAGACGACCTCGAGGGCGTCGACTACGCGATGGACGAGACGTCCAAGCGGTTTGACGGCCAGGACTTTGATCCGTGGTACTACCAGTACGGGGAAGAGGTCGAGGCAGGGACGTACCGGGTCGAGAACGCCTGGTATCTAGAGAAAGAGTGGACAGCCGGAGAGCGAGCGGCGCTCACGACCATGACGTTCGACTGGGACGACGGACACTACGCCTTCACCAGTCCGCCTCAATGGACTGACGTTCACTTTGTCCTGATTCACGGCATCGACATCGGTGACCGGACTCTCGAGATCGTGCTCGTGATGAAGCGCTCGTGGCGGCAGTCGCTAAGGCGATTGTTCGTTCGGGTTGGACGAGAAGCGACCGAGAGTGAGGCCCATGCGGAACCGCTCGACGGAGAGGGGTAGGTTTCGGCATGTCACTTCATGATGCGTATGCGCGGGTCACCCCGTTCGAGTTCGCCTTCCGGGACCAGTCTAGGGCGGATCAACTCGTCGCGGATGTCGAGGAGGAAGCAAGGGGCCGCGGTGCCGACGTGGCTGCCCCTCACGCATTCGTGACGATGGGGGCGGTGGCGGGGTTTGTCGCTGAAATCGAGGGCCCCGACGCTCCTGTCGGCGCAACCCATCAGTATGGCGCGCTGGCCTTTCAGGGGTATCACTTCACCAAGGCGTCCTTTCCTCTCTACCTCCTGACGACCCACGCGGTCAGATATCTCGTAGAGGGCTCGCCGGGGGGCGTGGCCTCGGCCCCGACTCCCGCCGGCTATCTGCAGCTTCCGCAGCACCTGTTCTGGACGGACAGTGGCCAGGGTCCGGAGTCTGTGGACGGCGTTTTCTGGACCACCACCGAGGACGGCGCGCTCCACGCGCTTCTCGCTTCGGGGGTTCGCTCGGATGGCTCGGGGCTCGGTGTCGTTCCCCTGCCTGAGGCCCCGATGGCGGATGCGAGCGACTGGTTGGGGCTCGACGCTCGCGGTGATGGCCGTGACTTCGCGAGTGATCTGCCCGGAGCCGACATCGACGGCCTTTATTCCGTTGCCTCCTCCGGAGAAGTTCTCAAACTTCTCTCTCGGTTCTGGGCGTACATGGAGGCGGTCCCAGGCGCGGCCGAGCGGAGTGCCCCGACGACGGAGGTCGCCGCAGGTGATGATGGGAGCCAGAATGCCGACCCAGAGCCATCTGCTCTACCCTATACGAGAGTCACTTTGTCCGGCTGAGGCCTGACCGCGAATGCCCCGAGAATCGAAGAAAGCGCGAATCGAGAGAGCGGCCGAGGTCTATGGCCTTCTCGAGTCCGAGTATCCGAATGCCCACTGTGAGTTGACGTTCGGGAACCCGTTTCAACTGGCAGTTGCGACGATTCTGTCGGCTCAGACGACAGATGTCAGGGTCAACATGGTCACCCCACCGCTTTTCGCGCGGTACCCGACGGCCGAGGCTCTCGCCAACGCTCAGCAGGAGGACGTTGAGGGGATTGTCCGAACGACCGGTTTTTTCAGGAACAAGGCGAAGAACATCATCGGGTTCGCGCGCGGGCTCATGGGGGAGCACGGGGGAGTCGTCCCCCAGACCATCGCCGAACTGTCAGCACTGCCGGGCGTCGGACGGAAGACTGCGAATGTCGTGCTGGGCAACGCGTTCAGCATCAACGAAGGTGTGGTCGTTGATACGCATATCAAGCGTCTGTCCACGCTCATGCGCCTTACGAAAGAAAAGACGCCCGAAAAGATCGAGCTGGATCTCATCAGGACGTTCCCGAGGGAGCAGTGGACCATGCTGGCCCATCTTCTCATCTGGCATGGCCGTCGCGTCTGTGATGCTAGGAAGCCACGTTGCGAGGCCTGTCTCGTGTCCCACCTGTGCCCATCGTCCCGCGTGTAAGCATGCCATTCCATGGGAGCACTCGTCCCATCTCACACTTTTCCTGGCCGCCATCGAGCGGCCGATGAGAACACTTTATGCCTGACCGAAATGACGCTGTCGTCCTCGTCGAGGAGTGGGTCGAGAATGACGGACTCAGGAAGCACATGTACTCGGTAGAGGCGGCGCTTCGGCACTATGCCCGCATGCGAGGCGAGGACGAAGATCTCTGGGGGATGGCAGGATTGCTGCACGATCTCGATTGGGAGAAGTACCCAGATCGACACCCACTGACCGCCGTTGAGCATCTGCGCGAAGCCGGGTACCCCGAAGAAATTCTTCAGGCGATCCTGGCGCATCGAGCCGACTATACCGGCGTCAATCCGACCACTGATCTGCAGAAGCACTTGGTCGCCTGTGACGAACTCTCAGGACTGGTGTTCGCGACCTGCCTAGTTCGTCCTTCGGGAATCGACGATCTCAAGCCGAAGTCGGTGACCAAGAAGCTCAAGGACAAGGGTTTCGCAGCTGGTGTGAGCCGAGACGAGGTCCAGAACGGGATCGAGCTGCTCGGATTAGATCGTGTGGAGCACATTCAAAATGTCATCGATGGCCTGAGAGTGGCGGCTGCCGAACTTGGGATCCGCGGAGAAGACGTCAGTGGCTAGCGGAACCGCGGTTTTCACGACTGGGTAGGTACCCCGCCCGCTTCTCTCGGCCGACACCCATGCCTCGCACTCTCGTCCTCCTCGCCTTCGGACTCCTAGCGACGCTCCCAATTGGGATGCGTGCGCAGGATGTCGAGATGCTGGGGGAGCGATATGGCACGCCCGTGCCCGATGGATATCGCCGAATGAGGGCTGCGGATCCGGGGGCATTCGAGTTCGAGCGTGCCTGGGTGGCTCGAGGCGTGGGCGAGGCGATGCTCGCGCCGTATATGGCTGCGGGTGCAGCCGCGATACGCGGGGCCCCACTCCCGCTCGGTCCTCGCGATGGTCCGGTGCAGGGAACGTTCGAGATCCCGGTCGTGCTGGGGCTCTTCAGCAACTCCGGATCTCAACCTCCGTTTTCCCGGGATACCATCCAGGAGGCGTATTTTGGCGCGGTTGGACAGACGATTACCGACTACTACGAAGAGGTCTCAGGTGGTCGGGTGACGCTTCGGGGTGACGTGCTCGACTGGGTTCAGACAGACCGGCCAGACACTGCGTACACGGTGGGTGAGAGCGGGCTGGTTGGCGACTCCCTGGGCGGTGGTGGTACCGGAAATTTTATCGTTGACCTGCTTGACCGGATCCCTCCGGTCGACTGGGGCCTCTACGACAGCGACGGCCCTGATGGGATTCCCAACTCCGGTGATGACGACGGATTCGTCGATTTGCTCGCACTCGTGCAGCCTACTCGTGGCGGTGAATGTGGCGGGAGCGGATCTGAGAATCGTATCTGGTCGCACCGCTGGTCCCTGTCCTCCGCGACGAGCGGGATGCCGCACACCACGGCGACACCCGCGGCCGGCGGAGGCTTGATCCGAATCAACGACTACACTGTCCAGCCGGCGGTCGCGTGCTCAGGTGGCGGTCTGTCCCAGATCGGTGTGTTCACGCATGAACTCGGTCACGCTTTCGGCCTTCCCGATCTCTACGACCCTGATCTGATCCACGCTGGCGCAGGAGCGTGGGATCTGATGTCCTCGGGTTCGTGGGGCTGCAACAATGTGTCGCCTCAGACGCCGTGCCACATGGGTGCGTGGAGCAAGGCTGCCCTGGGCTGGGTGGACGTCATCACCCTCGCGCCGGACACGGATCATGGAACGCTGGTCGTGGACCCGGTGCAGGGCAGTGGCACCGTGTACCGAGTTGACGCTGTCGATGGCTCTGGGGAGTACTTCCTCGTCGAAAATCGACAGCGTGAGGGCTACGATCTCGAGATCTTCTCAGAAGGTCTTCTCATCTGGCAGATCGATCCGGCTTTGATCGAGACGAAGTGGCCCGCGAATCGGGTGAATGCCGGCGAGCACATGGGAGTCTGGCTCCGTCAGGCCGACGGTCTTGGGGATCTCCAAGCGGGGTCCGGTCGAGGCGACGCCGGGGATCCGTTCCCAGGACAGTCCGGGAATCGAGCGTTCCATTCGATCACGACGCCGAGTGCGCTGTCCTGGCCGGGGGCTGAGACCGGCTTCACGCTGTTCGACATCGTTCCCGCTGGTGACCAGATCAGCCTTCACGTGGTGACGGGCTTTTCCGAGGTGACGGTTCGTGCCGATGGCGCTGCGAGCAGCGACGATCTGTTCACGGTGAACGGAGTCCCGGTTAGCCCCCCGGCGACGACCTTTCTCTCGTCTCCGTTCGTTGAGCACGCGATCGAGGCGGCATCGGGTGAGTTTACCGGCCCTGGGGTTCGAACGCCGTTCCTGTCATGGGCGGACGACGATGACGCGATGCGTGCACGCACCATCATCACATCGGTCACCGATGTGGAATACGTAGCGAACTATTCGGGTATCGAGTACGAGTTGGCGCTGACTCTGACCGGGGGCGTCGCTGGAGTCGAACCAGCCTTGTTCTCGAGCAAGCCGGTGGGAGAGGACCTCTGGTTTGGCCCAGGTGAGGCCGTAACCCTGGAGGCCGTCCCCGTCACTGGATTTGAATTTCTTTCCTGGTCAGGGGCTCTGGCAGGGCAGCCGAATCCGGCTGTGTTCACGATGGCAGGACCGCTGGCTGCCGGCGCAGACTTTGCTCTCACATATGCCGTTCCGGAGACCACACTCGAACTGCCTTCTGGGACGCACTTGGAGGTGCAACTCGAGGTAGCGAACGGGACCGCCCCTATTCGGTGGACGCTGGTTGATGGTACGCTCCCTGACGGGCTGGCGCTCTCAATAGTGGGGGAGATCACGGGCGCGGCTCTCGACCTTGGACCGGTCCCGCTCACTTTCGACGCCGTAGATGCGAACGGGCTACCGTCCACCGGGGTGATCACGCTCGATCTCGTGCCCCCGCTGATACCGATTGAACAGTTGGTGCAGCAATTTCTGCTCGTTGGAGAGGGGCTGAACAGCGCCCAGATCAGTTTGCTCAACCGGCAGGGCAACGGAATCGGCGCGTACGATCTTGGCGATTTCCGCGCCTGGGTTTTGGGTAATCCAGTGTTAGCGCTTAGTGCCAATTTTTCGGCGGTACACAGAGAGACCTTGGTGATCCCGATGGGCCCGAAGAACAGGAAGTGGTGATGAGACCGTTCAGATCGCGACTTCGGGTGGTGGCTATCGCGGGCCTCATTGTCTCGGCGGCGTCCTGCGATTCGGGACCGAAGGGCCCGGGCAGCCTGCTGGCTCGAGCGACCGGCGAAGAACTCGCTGGGGTTCTGATCCAGGTGGAGGGCCTAGGTATCCAGAGCTTTTCTGGACGTGGCACGACCCGGGTGTACGCAGCGGAGACCCCCGGGGCCGCGAACACGCACCGCGTACTTCTGATCGATCCCGTTGGAGGCGATCTCGGCTTTGAAATTTTCGTCGAGGACCGAGCGATGGAGGGGCCGATCATCACTGTACTCCAAGCCTCTCTCCTAAACGATCGTACGGCGTCCGCAGCCGTCGCCACAGTTGCCATCGAGCGCTGAAGCTCCGGTCTAATCGGGGCTGTCGGACCGCTTGCCGACCTATCCTCGTTCCACCATCTTGCGCGGGCCGTTTTTCACACCCTGCGGGGTGTGTGGTGCGGTCCGCCAGAAGTGCCTTAAAACTGATCATTTGGCCGCCCGTGAGGCGGAGGAACCGCCCATGACCGCATCGACTTGGATCACCATGATCGTGGTCATGACGTTCATTTGGGGTGGTTTCGCGACGGTGCTTCTCACCGCGATCCGGAAAGAATCCGGCAAGAGCGATGGGTAACATCCGCTACTCCGTGCGACCGCGGCATCTGCGAGGCCCGTGCCCCGACGCGACGACCTAGAGACCATACTCATTCTGGGGTCCGGCCCGATCATCATCGGCCAGGCCTGTGAGTTCGACTATTCCGGTACTCAGGCCGTTCGCGCCCTGAAAGAAGAAGGCTACCGGGTCGTCCTGGTCAATTCGAACCCTGCCACCATCATGACCGATCCGGATCTCGCGGATCGGACCTACATCGAGCCTATTACGGCCGAGTGGGTTGAGATGGTGATCGAGCGGGAGAAACCTGATGCGCTCCTTCCGACCATGGGCGGTCAGACCGCGCTGAATGTCGCGATGGATCTACACCATGCCGGGGTGCTCGGAAAGCACGGCGTGGAGCTGATCGGGGCCAATGCTCGCTCGATCGAGATGGCAGAGGACCGCGAGAAATTCACGGAGGCGATGCATCGTATCGGCCTGAAGGTGCCGACCGGGGGCTTCGCCAAGACGATCGAAGAGGCGTTCGAGGTCGTCGAGACGACGCACTATCCCGCGATCGTGCGCCCGTCGTTCACGATGGGCGGGACCGGCGGTGGCATCGCGTACAATCGCGAAGAATTCGAAATCCAGGTCCGCAAAGGCCTCGACGCATCTCCGATCACCGAAGTGCTCATCGACCGCTCCGTCATCGGGTGGAAGGAATACGAACTCGAGGTCGTTCGCGACGGCAACGACAACGTCATCATTGTGTGCTCGATTGAGAACTTCGACCCGATGGGCGTACATACCGGTGATTCGATCACCGTTGCACCCGCTCAGACGCTCACCGACGTCGAGTACCAACACATGCGTGATGCCTCGATCGCGATCATTCGCGAGATCGGTGTCGAGGCTGGTGGCTGTAACGTCCAGTTCGCGGTGAACCCGGACAATGGCGAGCTCCTCGTAGTGGAGATGAACCCGAGGGTCTCTCGGTCTTCTGCGCTCGCTTCGAAAGCGACGGGATTCCCGATCGCCCGGGTTGGGGCGAAGCTCGCCGTGGGATATCACTTGGACGAGTTGCCGAACGACATCACGGAGACCACACCGGCCTCGTTCGAGCCCACGCTGGACTATGTCGTCGTCAAGCTGCCCCGCTTTGCGTTTGAGAAATTTCCGGGAGTCGACGACACCCTCGGTGTCCAGATGAAGGCCGTCGGCGAGACCATGGCGATCGGCCGTACGTTCCGGAGTGCCTGGCAAAAGGGATTCCGTGGACTTGAGACCGGAAGGCATGGCTGGGTCACCGGTAAGACTTTGGAGGACGACGGACTCGCGAATGGTGAGGTCTCGACGTTGGTCTCTTCGCTACGACGCCCGACTGCTGAGAGGCCATATCAGTTGAAGCGAGCCTTTGAGGCTGGGCTCGGCGTTGAAGAGATTTTCGAGGCGACGAAAATCGATCGATGGTTTCTGGACCAGCTCCAGCAGATCCTGGAGTGGGAAGGGCGTTACTCCGGGGCAGACGAGGTCAGCACCGACTTCCTCCGGGCGATGAAGCGCGAGGGATTCAGTGACCTGCAGCTTGCCGAACTGCGCAACGAAGACGAAGTCGCGGTGCGCGAGCGGCGCTGGGACGTGGGTATTCGAGCCACGTTCAACGTCGTCGACACGTGTGCCGGAGAGTTCCCTGCGGAGACGACCTACTACTACTCGTCGTACGAAGACGAGACTGAGAGTGTGCGGTCGGAACGGGACAAGATCGTGATCCTCGGCAGCGGGCCGAACCGCATCGGGCAGGGCATCGAGTTCGACTACTGCTGTGTCCAGGCGGTCCTCGCGTTGAAGGAGGCAGGGTACGAAACCATCATGATCAACTCCAACCCTGAAACTGTTTCCACGGACTTCGACGTCAGCGACAAGCTCTACTTCGAACCGCTCACGCTCGAGGATGTCTTAGAGATCCTCCATCTCGAGCAGCCCAAGGGCGTCATCGTCCAGCTTGGCGGACAGACGCCGCTCAAACTGGCGGAGGGCCTTGAGGCCTTCGGTGCCCCCGTACTGGGCACTCCAGTCGACGCGATCGATCGCGCAGAGGATCGAGACCGCTTCGATGAAGTCTGTCGGATCATTGGGGCTCGTACACCAGACAACGGCATGGCAACGAGCGAAGAGGAAGCCATTGCCGTGGCTGAAAAGATTGGGTTCCCGGTTCTGGTCCGCCCAAGCTATGTCCTCGGCGGCCGTGCCATGCGGATCATCTACGACGAACCCTCGCTCAAGCAGTACTTCGAGGAGGCCGTAAAGGCGTCTCCGGACCACCCGGTGCTGATCGATCGATTCCTCGAAGACGCGTTCGAGGCAGATGTCGATGCGCTTTGCGACGGCACCGACGTAGTGATCGGCGGAATCATGCAGCATATCGAGGACGCAGGAGTTCACTCGGGCGACTCGGCCTGTGTTATCCCTCCGTACGCCTTGTCCGGCGATTCGCTCGAGGAGATCCGTGCTCTGACCCGCAAGTTCGCGCTCGAACTCGGAGTCATTGGACTCATGAACGTGCAGTATGCCATCCGAGACGGGGTGGTCTACGTGCTTGAGGTGAATCCGCGAGCCTCCAGAACGATACCGTTCGTCAGCAAGGCTACAGGCTACCCGCTGGCCCGTATCGCATCGCGAATCATGGCCGGAGAGCGACTTGCTGATCTCGACGTCCCAGAGGAGCCGCCGGTGCCCGGGGTCGCGGTGAAGGAAGCGGCCTTCCCGTTCAACCGGTTTGACGTCGATGTCCTTCTGGGTCCCGAGATGAGATCTACCGGTGAGGTCATGGGTTTTGATGACTCCTTCGGGATGGCATTCGCAAAGGCGCAGGTATCCGCGGGCAACGATCTTCCGGAGGCCGGCAAGGTTATCGTCACGGTGAACGAGCGTGATCGCGAGACGGTGACGCCCATGCTGCGGCGCCTGCGGGACCTCGGATTCGAGTTGATGGCGACCAAAGGCACACAGGCGTATTTGAGCCGCCTCGGCGTACCTGCCGAAATGGTTTACAAGGTCGGCGAGGGGCGTCCGAACATCGTCGACCACATCGTGACGGGTGATATCGCGCTGCTCATCAACACGCCGCTCGGCAAGAAGTCGCAGTACGACGATTACGCCATGCGACGGGCTGCGATCACCCACAGTGTCCCCTATCTAACCACGATGTCGGCGACGTCGGCGGCCTGTGATGCACTGATCGCTCTGAAGTCCCGACGCCGCGAGGTTCTGTCGATCCAGGAACGTATCGCCTCCCTCCAGACGCCTGTCGGCGCAGCCTAGGACTGCGCAGCACACAACCGCGCCGACGCTGAACCCAGGGCAGGACCAGCATGACTGATCGGACCGGCTTCTTTTTGCACCATGCCTCGCCGCTGCATGACACAGGCTGGGGGCATCCTGAGCATCAGGGCCGCCTGCGCGCACTGGCTTCGACCGTGGGAAGGGACTTGCTGACGCTCCACGGTCATGTAGAGCAGATGGCCCCTGCCGATGCGTCACTCGTCGATATCGGCCGTGTTCATTCCGAGTCTCAGATCGCCAACGTGCGGGCTGCGTGCGATCAGGCTTCGGCCTCGGGCAGCATCGCGGCAATCGATCCCGATACGAAAGTGTCTTCCGCGTCGTGGGAAGCTGCTCTCGGCAGTGCTGGGACTGCGATCGTTGCGGTCGCTGCCGTGGCGCGCGGCGAGCTGGCGAATGCGTTTGTTGCCACACGGCCGCCGGGGCACCATGCCACGCCAGATCAGGCGATGGGCTTCTGTCTGTTCAACAACGTGGCCGTGGCGGCCCGCTTCCTGCAGGCCGCAGGACTTGCCGAGCGGGTGCTCATCGTCGACTGGGATGTCCACCACGGAAACGGCACTCAGGACACGTTCTATTCCGATCCGACCGTGTTTTTTCTGTCGTTGCACCAGTGGCCGCACTATCCCGGATCCGGCGCGGTGCATGAGACGGGCGAGGGGCCAGGCGTGGGCACGACCCTGAATGTGCCTCTCCCTGCGGGCACGAGCGCAGATGTCTATCTCAAGCACTTCGAGGCGGCGATCCAGACCGCTCTCGAGCGCTTCCAGCCAGATTTTGTGCTGGTCTCCGCGGGATTTGATTGCATGGCAGGAGACCCGCTCGGGGAGTTCCTGCTGGAGCCGGAGCACCTCCACGGCATGACCCGTTTCATTATGGACAGGGCGGCCGCTACCTGTGGTGGGCGGGTGGTGGCGCTCCTGGAGGGTGGGTACGACCCGTCACGTCTTGGCCACGGCACGGTTGCCGTCATTCGTGCGCTGGCCAGCCTAGAAGGACCGGTCAGCGGTAGCGACGCTACGCGCGTTGCCCCGTAGGCGGGCGCAGGTACCTTTCTCCCCCATGTCATCCGCCGAAGACACCGAGGTGTACGCACCCTCAGTCCCGTCCATGCTCGACCTCGTCCGGATGAGTCCCAAGCGGCTCTTTCCTCCGGGCGGTGTCGATCTGTACAGGCAGATCGCAGTTCTCACTGAGATGGCGCCGGGGGTTGAAGTCCTCGACGTCGCTGCGGGGAAGGGCGTTCCACTCGAATATTTCGCCACTGAGTTTGGTGTCACGGCCTCTGGCGTGGACGTCAACCCCGAGATGGTCTCGGAAGCTGAATGGTGGAGTCGTGAGCTTCAGCAGGGCCAGCGGATGCAGTTTCAGTCCGGACGGTCCGATGCCTTGCCCTACCGCGACGGCATTTTCAACACCACAATCGGCGAGATCGGCTTCTCCAACCATTGTGAGCCGGCCGATGCGATTCGCGAGCTCGTACGGGTAACGAAGCCCGGTGGTTTCGTCGTGCTGGTTCAGCTGGTCTGGAAAGCACCCGTAGACGCGAGTCGCCGCGAGGTGTTAGCAGCGCACCTCGGGGCCCGACCGCTCATGGTTGTGGAGTGGAAGCGACTTTTGAAGGAGTGTGGCGTCGGCGAAGTGCACGTAGAGGACTGGTCGGACGATGAGACCGCCTTTCGGCCGGCCGTAGTGAAACCCTTTTCGGATTTAGCCGAGATGTTCTCGCTTGGTGAGCGCATCGGCATTCTCCGTCGGGTCTGGCGTCGGTGGGGCTGGAGGGGTGTGAGCTCGGCGATTGCTCGAGGGAACGAAGTCCACAAACTCCTCACGAGTGAGAGAATTCTCGGGCTGGACCTGCTGCGCGGTCGGAAGGAGGGTGGGCGGGTGGCGGAATCGAGTGCCGAGGTCAGCGACAGTGAGACTTCCGATACTGTGGAAAGTCCAGAATCCGTCGCAACGCTCCCGCATCCAGCAGATCTCGACTCCAGTCAATCAGAAAACGAAGAGAGTGAAATGGCCGATACGCACGGTCTCCCGCTCTTCCAAGGTGAACCGCAGGGAGAAACCGATGAGTGACGCATTGTTGTGCACACAGGAAGGTGTTGAGCGGGTCCAAGCCGCGCTTTGCGATCAGGGGCTTGATGGCTGGTTGTTGTACGAGTTCCATCATTTGAATCCCATTCCCGTCACACTGCTTGGGCTAGGCAAGACTACCCGCCGGGCCTTTGTGCTCATTCCGGCTGAGGGGGAGCCCGTGGCGATGATTCACGCCATCGAAGCCTCGTCCTGGCGGCACTGGCCCTTCGGTCGAAAGAGCTACTCCGGCTGGAGGGACATGGAGGAGCAAATCGCGGAACTGGTCGAGGGTCGAGCACGACTGGCCATGGAGGTGTCGCCAGGTGCAGCGGTGCCTACGCTCGACTACGTGCCTGCCGGAATCGCGGGTGTCCTGCTCGGGCACGGGGTCGAGATCTCGAGTTCAGGTGATCTGATCTCGCAGTTCCACTCTGTCCTTTCCGACAAGCAACTCGACGATCACCGGCAAGCTTCTGAAATCGTAAAGGACGTCGCTCGACGTGCCTTTGACTTTGCCGCAGATGCCATTCGCGCGGCCGCACCGATGACGGAAGGTGCGGTGTCGGAGTGGATCGTTTTGGAGCTCAATGCTGCGGGGCTGGTCGATCAGGTGTCGTGCATCGTCGCGATCGGGCCACGCGCCTCGGATTCTCACTACGCTCCGATTGGTGATGGGGAGACGATCAAGCGTGGGGACCTTCTTCTGATCGACCTCTGGGGGTCCTTCGAAGGTTCTGTAGCGGCAGATCAGACGTGGATGGGCATCATGGCATCGTCGGTCGACACCCGGACTCAGGAGATCTGGGAAGCGGTCCGTGATGCACGTGACGCTGCCGTGACGTTCTTGCAGGAGCGGTCCGATGCCGGCGAGGAGGTCAAGGGCTTCGAGGTGGACGACGTCTCGAGAGCGGTCATCACCGAGCGCGGATATGGCGAGTATTTTGTCCACCGTACGGGCCACTCCATCGACACCGACCTGCACGGCAGTGGTCCGAACTTGGACAATCTAGAGAGCCGAGATGACAGACGCCTCCTGCCTGGCGTGGCATTCTCGATCGAGCCCGGGATCTACATCACCGATGATATCGGTGTGAGAAGTGAGATCAACGTCCATTGGGGCGTTGAGGGCCCAGAGGTCACACCCCTAGAGTATCAGACCGAAATCTTCTTGCTACTGGACGATTGAACCACGCTGGTCCTGAAAAGGTGCGGTCGTCTGTTCGAGTCGACGTCGCGCTTCCGCTTCCTATTTATAGGACCTTTACCTATCGGGTCGATGGAGTAGCTCCCCCGGTGGGGACGCGTGTACTCGTGCCGTTCCGCCAAGAGGAACGCATCGGGTGGGTGGTCGGACCGGGTAGTGATGCAATGATTGATCGTATCAAGCCTGTCTTGGCGGTCCTCGACGAGACTCCGACCGTTCCGCCCGATCTCCTCGAGCTTTGTCGATGGATCGCGTCGTACTACGTCGCCCCGCTGGGCATCGTTCTGAAATCAGCTCTTCCCGCTGTGTTGTCGGATGTGTCCCGCGACATGGTGACGCTCCAGCCGGGCCCTAGCAAAGGGCTTCGCGGGCGGGAAACAAAGCTCCTTGACTGGCTCTCGACGAAGGACGGTCCGCAGCGGGTCAAATCGATGCGAAAGGCCTTGGGCATGGGCTCCGTCTGGCCTGAAATCCGATCACTGACTGCTCGGGGCCTTCTACACCACGAGACCGTAGCCCCGCCGCCGCCTTCGGTGAAGACCCGCCGGACTGTGACGTTGGTCCGGCATCTTGAGACCCTCGCGGAGCGCGAAGAGGCGTTTGGTCGAGCGGGTCGGCAGAGAGAGGCCTACGAATACCTAGAGGCCGGCGGAGGTGCAGCCGAACTATCTCGCCTGACGGGCACCGAGGGCTTCAGTCGGCCCGTGATCACAGGACTTGAGGAGAAAGGGCTCGTGTCCGTGACGGACGAGGAGGAGTACCGGGATCCTTTCTCCAATACCCCAGTGGTGCCGCCGCCCAACTTCACCCTCACCGATCACCAACGCGTTGCGCTCGACGAACTGACATCGGCTCTCGGTGTCGAAAAGCCTAGGCCTTTTCTCCTGCAGGGCATCACGGGCTCGGGCAAGACGCTCGTGTACATCGAGCTGCTGCGCAAAGTGTTGGCTCAGGGGCGCACGGCCATCGTGCTCGTGCCCGAGATCTCTCTCACCCCGCAGACGGTGACCCGTTTTCGCTCACACTTCGGCGACGAAGTTGCTGTGCTTCACTCGGGACTCTCCGACGGCGAACGATACGATGCCTGGCGCCGCCTTCGACGAGGCGAGCGTCGGATCGCTGTGGGAGCGCGTTCAGCCTTGTTTGCGCCCCTGGAGAACATCGGTGCGATCGTCGTTGATGAGGAGCATGACGGGAGCTATAAGCAGTCGGACGCTCCGCGGTACCACGCGCGCGATCTTGCTGTCGTTCGTGCCCACGCTCACGGGGCGATCTGCGTTCTCGGGAGTGCCACCCCGTCACTCGAAACATGGCATAACGCGAACACCGGAAAGTTTGGGAGATTGCTCCTGCCGGAACGCGCCGGTGGAGGGAGCCTGCCTGAGGTCCGGCTTGTCGATCTGCGCACGGAGCGGAAGAAGCGAGGAGGAGGGGATTCCAGAGGTCAGGTGAAGGGCCGGCGATCGGAGCGTGGGGCCGGCGTGCTGTCCAAAGAGCTGGTGGAGGCCGTGGACGAGAGGCTCCGTAAGGAAGAGCAGGTCATACTTCTGCTCAACCGAAGGGGTTACTCGGCATTCGTTCAGTGCCGGGAGTGCGGTGAGGTCGAGCAGTGCGAGAACTGCTCTATCTCGCTCACCTACCACAAGGTCACGCAACGGATCGTGTGTCATCACTGTCGCTTTGAGGCCGCGGCGCCGAGTCGTTGCCCACGTTGCGGGTCCGATGACCTGTCATTTCGCGGTCTCGGTACGGAACAGGTCGAGCGAATCGCCACCGAGACCTTCCCGACCGCGCGTATCGCCCGAATGGATGTCGACACGACGTCGGGCAAGTGGGCCCACCAGCGTATTCTGGAGCGGGTTGAGCGGCTCGAAGTCGACATTCTCCTCGGCACACAGATGATCGCGAAAGGACTCGACTTCCCGCGGGTCACACTGGTGGGCGTCGTCAACGCGGACGTCGGGATGAATCTCCCCGACTTCAGGGCGAGCGAGCGCACCTTCCAACTCCTCAGTCAGGTGGCAGGCCGAGCAGGTAGGAGCTCGCTTGGAGGCGAGGTCTTGATTCAGACGTCGCTGCCTGATCACTACGCGATTCGGGCCGCGGTCACGCATGACCTCGAGACGTTCGCGAAGCGCGAACTCTCAGAGCGCGCGCACCCGAGCTATCCGCCGCACGTGCGAGTCATCAATGTGGTCATCAGCAGTCCCGACCAACTTCTGGCGGCGAGCGCGGCCGAGGGTGCGGCCGGGTGGATGCGCCGAGGGCTGACGGGACAGGTCGCGTCGTCTGGTGAGGCCAGCCAAGCGGCAGGTCAGGTCGAGATCGTTGGCCCGGCTCCCGCCCCGATCGAGCGACTGCATGGCCGCTGGCGGTGGCACTTCCTGCTCCGTGGGAGCTCCCCGGCGGCACTTGGGCACGCGGCTCGGGCTCTGGCCGAGTATCACCGGCTACCGTCCGGAGACGTCAGGTTGTCCCTGGACCGGGATCCCGTGGCGGTTCTGTAGTGCTCCACCCGGGCGATGCGAGGGATTGAGAGCGCTCCGTCCGCACCGTAGCTTCGTCAACTAGGGTTGATGACTGGCGAAGGTGAGGAGGGGGAGCTTGGGCTGCCTTGCACTGAACGCATCATTTGAGCCGTTGACGATCGTCCCGACCAGGCGTGCGGTTCGCCTCGTGCTCGACGGGAAGGCTGAGATCCTAGAGCAGGAAGAACTTCGTACTTACCGGTCGGCGCGACGCTCCGTTCCTTGTCCGTCCGTGATTCGGCTCGTCCGCTATGTGCACGTCCCGTACCGGTTCAGGCGTCAGGTCACGAACACATTCCTCTTTGCCCGCGATGAGTACACTTGCCAGTACTGTGGCCGGCATCGGAGCGACCTGCGCGGCCGGCAGGTTCTGACCCGAGATCACATCGTACCGGTCTCACGGGGCGGTGAGAATCGGTGGGACAACGTCGTGACCAGCTGCTCATCCTGTAACAACCGGAAAGCAGACCGGCTGCCGCGCGAGGTTGGATTGCACCTGCGCTCGGAGCCAACTGAGCCAAATTACGTACACTTGGTGTGGGTCGTCCGCCGGGTCACCAACACGCAGTCGAAGTACATCCAGATGTTCTATGGCCAGGATGCGCTCGATGCAGTGGACCTTGACTCCTCTTGGCTCGACTCGGAGAGCCCGCCCCAGTCTTCTAGCCAAGCATAAAGACGCTCACAGATCTGCGAGTACCCGCGTATGGTTCCCTTATGCGTGTACTCTGTTCCAACAGATCATTCACCCGTGGACCGGGTCCTGAACCGCTTAGTACGTGAAGCCCGGCTGGTCGGCGTGCTACGCTAGGAATCACTGCAGTGCATAGGAAAATTCGAAATTCCCTGCATGTCAAAGGATGCGTCGGCGTGGGTTTTGACGACCACAACCTCCTGATGATGGAGCCTCGCACTGGCATGCGCAGGGAATCGAAGGTAGTTAGGTGAGTCCAGTCCGGCCTGCAACCTTCCGACCTCATGGCTGAATTACCCGAGTGCCCAGAATACTCCCAGCGGCCGCCGGCACCGATTCCGGCCCGGGCGAAGCCAGCTGTTATCGTCGAGGGGAAGGAGGGTATGACCCCTAATTCCACCGATCCCGTTCTCTCGCAAATGGATCGGGCGGCAGGCGCTCCGCTGACTTCGGCACGTGAGATGACTGCGACGGATGCCCTGGTGGAGCCACCGGAGACCCCGGACGAAACCGAGCATACCGAGGCTGACGGGCAGGATTGGGTGATCCGGGTGCTTGGCAGTTCCGGGGGGTCGCGTGGATCCTCGGCTCCGCTCCTGCTCCTTGGCTTCTGGAAGTCCGGTGAAGAAGATGGCCCGCACGCGCTCGAGACTCTTACCGTTGGCCACACGATGTCTGGACTCTCGAGATCCACTTTGGAGCATGCACTCAGCGTGGCCGGGCCGCCGACAGTGCGACCGGACCGCTCGCGCGACCCTGAACCGCGAAAGCGTGGTGGAAAAAGTAGTGCGGGCAAGCCCCGCCGCAGGTAGATTTGTCGGTCAGACTTTCGAAATCCGATCCGCGACCGGTGGATCGCAGCTGGGTCCCCTCAACACGGTACCGCAACACGGTGTCAAATAAGTTGTCCGAGCCCTCGACAGATGGGGAACTGGTTCTCAGAGCGCGGAAGGGTGATGAAATCGCCTTTGGTCTCTTGGTGGAGCGGTATCAGCGTGCTGTATATGCAGTCGCTGTGTCGGTCACAGGACGGCATGAA
This sequence comes from Longimicrobiales bacterium, assembly GCA_028823235.1. Taxonomy (NCBI): domain Bacteria; kingdom Pseudomonadati; phylum Gemmatimonadota; class Longimicrobiia; order Longimicrobiales; species Longimicrobiales bacterium. Next base: position 20,392 of record JAPKBW010000019.1, read on the forward strand.
GATGCCGAGGATGCGGCTCAGGAAGCCTTTTTGGTCGCACTGCGTCGTCTCGACGAATGCCGGAGTCCCGATCGTTTCGGGGGATGGTTGATGACCATAGTGAGAAATCGGTCGAAAAATCTCATTCGGAGAGAATCGCTACGGGAGACCGATCAGGTTCCGCCAGGCGCTCGTTCCTGGGCGCCGATGCCGGATCGAATCGCGGAGACGAGAGAATTGAGAGACCTTCTGGAACAGGCTTTGGCTGGCCTGCCGGAAGTGCAGCGACAGATCGTACTTTTACATGACTTGGAAGGTTGGAAACATAGGGAGATCGCGGATAGGCTGGAGCTCCCAGCTGGGACTGTCCGGTCTCACCTTCACTTCGCAAGAAAAACGCTTAGGCTGGCGTTGAAAGAGATGCCCGGTGTGCCTGAAGTACTGAGGAAAGTGCAATGAATAGAACATTCGATCGCTCAAGCGGCTCGCCTGCCGAACTCGGCCGCGACATGGTCCTCGCGGAAGCCTTGGCTTCATTGGATCCCGCGACTAAGGACCCGAACTACTGGTTACTATTTCGTGGCTGGGTCATGACTGGCGCGGCTGGTGAGCTGGCGCGCCGCCGTGTGATGGCGGAGTTGACGGTCTCCGACGTCTTGACCTCTTGGTCTCGGACGGTAGTCCCGACGGCACTCCTCGCGGCGGCCATTGCCGGGATCATGTTGTTACAGGCGGGAGACGCTCCCAGCGCGAGGCATGTCGGGGTCGAGGAATTACTGGTCTCCGAAGTCTCCAGTGAGACTGTGGCAACGCTCTTGTTCGACAACGGCGCGGAAGGCGTTGTGATGTTTGCCTCGGACGGCTTCTAATCATGGGACACAGCGCATGGACTCGGTTCGTGACCGTGCTGGTTTTGGTTGCGGTATTCGGCGCCGGCGTGCTGCTCGGCTTCGCGGCGGACAGCGATCTCGATGAGGAGACGCACGACGGGGTGGAATCTTCCGCAGTTGCGGGGGAAGCCACTGCTGAGGAGACGGCGGATCCCCGTCCTCCGCAATACACGCTGGTCGGTCCTAACGAAGCGCAGCTCGTGCGCATCGACTCTATAGTGGCGGAGCATCGCACCCGGACAAACGCATTAGCGGAACAGAACGAAGAGACCCGCACCCAGTACCAAGAAGACTTTGCGGAGATCGTTCACTCCACGCGTGAGGCCATCAAGGGTGTGCTGTCTCCGGACCAGGCTTCGCAATACCAGCGGTTGCTCGATGAGCGCTACGGTAGATCCGACGCCGTTCGAGAGAACTAGGACCACCGGAATCCAACCTGACATGAAGAATGTGGTAAGAGGATATTCCCTCCCATTGGCCTGTGCCTTGGTGTGCAGCGCCTTCGCCTTACCGGAAGCTGTCGGTGCCCAGCAGAGCATCTCACTCGACGAGGCCCTCGATCGGGCACTCATTCGCAGTCCGGTCATGGCGCAGCAGCAGCAATCAGTCGACAACGCGTATCTGACGCGGAAGACCACGTGGGCGACGTTTCTACCATCGCTGAGCGCGAGTGGCTCCGGGTCTTTACGCAGTGCGCAGACCTTCAACGACGCGACCGGCGTGCTTGAGTCCGGAAGCTCCGATTCCTACGGAGCCGGGTTCTCAGGCAGCTGGACCGTATTTGAGGGCACGCGGCGATTCCGTGAGTACGATGCGGCCAAGGCAGATGTCCGTGCCGCGGAAGCTCGATATGCGGACTCCCGCTTTTTGGTCACACTCCAGACAAAAAATGCGTTTTTCAACGCCCTGCGGCAGGCTGACCTGTTAGAGGTTCTGGTTGAGCGGGTCGCGCAGGCGGAACAGAACATGGCCATCGTCCGCACACGGACGCTTGTTGGCGAGGCCACCGTATCTGACTCCCTGCGTGCGCGTCTCGACGTCATGAACGCTGAGCAGGCGGTGCTTCAGGGGCAGACATCGGTCAGGGCGGCTCGCTTTGCACTCGGTCGACAGATTGGGATGGCGGAGCCCGTCCTGCCACTGCGTCCCGGGGATCTTGATCCGACACAGCTTCCATTGACTGAAGACGAGATCATGCGGCTTGCCGAATCGGTCTCCCCCCGAGTGATTGCGGCTAAGGAGGCCACGGTTGCGGCCGGAGCCAACGTGTCGTCGGCCAAGACGGTGTATATCCCCAGTCTTCGCATGTCATCGGGGTACAACTGGTCGAACCAGACCGTGTCGTTCAGCGGTGGCAACACCAGCTGGAACATGTCGCTCAGCATGAGCTACCCGATATTCAACGGCTTCCAGCGTGAAACAAGTATCGATCGGGCTCAGTACGTACAGAGAGTGACGTCGCTTCGGGAGAACGACGCGCGGCTTGCTGCACGGGAAGAAGCAGATGCTGCGCTTCAGAATCTTCTGACGGCTGAACAGGCGATTGTAATTGCAGAAGGCGCCGCATTGGTAGCAGCAGAGGATCTCCGTGTCGTCCGCGAGCGTTATGCGGTCGGAGCAGCGACGATTCTCGACATCCTCGTGAGTCAGAACGCCGTGACGCAGTCGGACGTGGACGTGATCACCACGAGGTATGACTACATCCTGGCCCGAGCTGAGCTCGAGGCGATTCTGGGGAGGGAATTGTGAGCGAAATCATTCGCACACAGGGACTGACGAAGCATTACGTACTCGGGGCCGAGACGGTTCGTGCCTGTCGAGAAATTGATCTCCTCATCGAGAGGGGCGAATTCGTCGCGATCATGGGCCCGTCCGGTTCTGGAAAGTCGACCTTCATGAACATGATCGGCTGCCTAGACACCCCGACTTCTGGCGAATATTGGCTGAATGATCAGCCGGTGAGTTCGCTCTCCGATGATCAACTCGCGAGGGTTCGTAACCGCGAGATCGGATTTGTCTTTCAGACCTTCAATCTTCTGCCCCGCGCCACTGCGCTTCACAATGTCGAACTCCCGCTGATTTATGCGGGCGTTGGAAAGAAGGAACGTAGACGCAGGGCTACCGAGAAGCTTGAGTTAGTGGGACTTGGTGATCGTATGGGCCACAAGCCTCCGGAAATGTCAGGCGGTCAGCGCCAACGTGTCGCGGTGGCACGAGCGCTGGTGAACGAGCCGGCCCTTCTCCTAGCAGATGAACCAACAGGCAATCTCGACTCAGTTACCAGTGACTCCATCATGCGCCAGCTCGGGGAGCTTAACCAAGCGGGGCAGACGATCGTCATCGTAACACACGAACACGACATTGCACTTCATGCGAGGCGGCAGGTGCACCTGAAAGATGGCTTAATTGAGCGAGATTTTCTCAATGAGCCTATGGAGACTCCAGTATGACGCGGTTCACGAAAAATCTTGCTCTCGCTTCGTTCGGCTTTCTCTCGGTGGCTGGTTGCCAAACTGGCGAGTCCCCTGAGGACACCGGGCCGACACTGATCACTGCGACGGCGTCGATCGGCGATCTGCTGATCCGAGCCGAGGCGACCGGCACGGTGGAGCCGGTCCGCGAAGTGGAAGTGAAATCAAAAGCGTCGGGCGAGGTACTGCGGCTTTATCACGACATCGGGGCCGTCGTTACTCGTGGCACACTGCTCGCCGAAATTGATCCCCGTGACGTCAGGAATCGTTACAACCAGACAGAAGCGGACCTCGCGGTAGCGCAGGCTCAGCTTAAAATCTCCGAAGCGCAGCTCACCCGTCAGCAGCGGCTGTTGGACGCTCAGGTCATTACTGAGGCGGAGTTCGAAAACGCCACGTTGTCCTTTGCGAATGCGCAGGCCTCACTCGTTCGCGCGCAGACGAGCTTCGACCTGGCCGAACTACAGGTGGCAGATGTCAGCATCCGGGCCCCAATGGACGGCACGATTCTCCAGAAGAACGTCGAGGAGGGCGCCGTGATTCAGTCGGCTTCCTCGAACGTCTCCGGGGGAACGGCATTGTTCGTCATGGCGAACCTCGCCGACATGCAGGTGCGCACCCTGGTCGATGAGACTGACATGGGAGAACTGGCGCCAGGCCTGATCGCGGACGTCCGGGTGGAGGCTTTTTCCGATCGGAACTTCCGCGGTGTGATCGACAAGATCGAGCCTCAGGCGACGGTCGTACAGAATGTCACCATGTTCGCTGTCATCGTGTCGATCGATAACCAATCAGGGCTCTTGAAACCCGGCATGAATGCGGAGGTTGAGGTGCACATCGACGAAGCCAGAAACGTCGTTGTTGTGCCGAACAACTCGATTGTGCAAAGGTCAGACGTCGGACCGGCAGCGATGGCACTCGGTCTGGATATGGAGTCGATCGATCTGACTCCGTTCATGAGTGCAGGCCGAGGTGGTCGCGGGGGACGTGGTGGTGCGGCCGCAGGGAGCCGGGGGCGTGAAGCTCGCGGTGCCCTTGAGAGTGCGCAGGGCGGGGCACCTGCTGAGGGAGCGGCGGATGCATCCGGTGGTGGTCGACAGGGAGGCTCAGGAGTTGAAGACGGTGCCGCTATGGCTCAAATGCAGGGACTCCGTGCGCAGTTGGAGGCCGGTGAGATCACTCAGGACTCGATGAGGACTGCCATGCAATCACTCCGAGCAGCGGGTGGATTCGGTGGTCGTCGGGATGGCGGACAATTGGATGCAGGTGGCGATGCCGGAAGCGGCCCTCCGGAAGAGTCGCAGCCCGCGGTCGTGTTCGTACTTGGCCCGGACAGCATTCCTCAGCCCCGTGCGATTCGAATTGGACTCGGTGACTGGGACAACACGCAGGTCGTGAGCGGTCTCGACGAAGGAGAGACACTCGTCATCGTCGGTGCTGCCCAGCTTCAGGCTCAGCAGCAGGCCTTCCTTGACCAGATGCGTTCTCGGATGGGCGGAGGTAGTCCCTTTGGTAGCGGTGGTGGCGGCTTCGGCCGCGGCCGTTAAGGAGACAAGGCGACATGCTCGTATTTGAGATCATCATGGTTGCGATGAGTGCCGTGCGCGCGAACGTCATGCGCTCGATCCTCACGACTCTGGGAATCGTGATCGGCATCGCTGCCGTGATCACCATGGTCGCGCTCGGAGAGGGCGCTCAACAGCGTGTCGAGCAGCAGATCAGCCGGATGGGTACGAGCATCCTCACGATCCGACCGGGCCAGCAGATGTTCGGGGGCGTCTCGCGAGGAGATGCCGAGCTGTCAATCGAAGACGCCATTGCTCTGCGAGCGGAGTCAGGCGGGCTGCTTAAGGTCTCGCCGGAGCAGCAGTCTCGCCTGCAGGTAGCGTACAAGCGCTGGAACTCGAATACACAGATCATGGGTGTGTGGCCTGAGTACTTTGAGATATACAACCATAAAGTGAAAGTCGGGCGATGGTTCGATCAGGGGGAGGTCCAGGGCCGTCGTCGCGTCGCCGTGCTCGGATTCAACCTGCCCGAAACGCTCGGTGACACACCAGCGGAGCTCCTGGTCGGCGAGACGATTCAGATTCGAGGGATCCTCTTCGAAGTTATTGGTGTGCTTGAGGAGAAGGGGGATGCCGCTTGGGTGCGTCCTGATGATCAGATCTTCGTGCCCCAGTCGACCGCTCAGTACAGGGTCATGGGGGGGCGCGATCGCCTCAACTCGATTTACGCGGCGACCGAAACGCCCCAAGAGCTTGATCTGGCCTTCGCGGAGATCGACCGGATCGTTCGGCGGGAGCATCGCTTGAAGATGGGTGAGGACGCCGACTTCAACATCCGAAACTCCGCCGATTTAATCGCGACGTTCAACGAGGCGAATCAGACGATGAATGTGCTCCTCGCGGGCATCGCCGCTGTGAGCCTTCTCGTCGGGGGCATCGGCATCATGAACATCATGCTGGTCTCCGTGACGGAGCGGACGCGTGAGATTGGGGTGCGAAAAGCCTTGGGTGCCACGCGCGGAGGGATTCTGACGCAATTCCTCGTCGAGGCGCTCTTCCTCTGCATTATGGGTGGGATTATCGGCGTCGCGGCTGGGTACGGCGCGGCTGAGGTTGTGACGCGAATCACTTCATGGGATACCGCCGTCGCGCCGGAAGCGGTGTTCATAGCGATCGGATTCTCGGCCGCGGTCGGGCTGTTTTTTGGAATTTGGCCCGCGAGCCGAGCTGCAATCCTCAACCCGATCGACGCGCTGCGCCACGAGTAACCCGCAGGCGCGGATCCGCTACTAACGCCTGAGTAGCACCTGGACGCTGGCGCCCTGACGAACTAGCGAAACTGGAAGGGATTCTCCGGCCATCGAGATGCCGAAGCGCAGGTCTTCAACGGACCGCACACCCACCTGATCGAGCCTCGTGATCACATCACCCGGCACGATCCCGGCCAGGGCTGCAGGCGTACCCGCTGACACGTCCAGCACGAGGACGCCACCGCTCACACCGAAGTACTCAGCCAGCTCAGGTCGGATGTTGGTGACCTCCGCACCCGCGACCCGATTCCGTCCCACAAGATACGGTGTGAGGGGCCGAAACTCGGCCCGGGGATTCCCTCCTTCTGGGACGAGAACGTTGGGTTGCCCGCCGGAGGGCGCAATCGTGTACTCTAGGCCCGCTGTCTGGCGTGCGGCCTCTGCCATCGTTGTCTCGAGGCCACTGGACCGCAGCGCGGCCTCATTGAGCAGCGAGCTGAGACGAAGGAACTCATTGTCCTGCCTGATGTGCACGTCGCCCTGTCCCCCGACGCGCCGGAGCTGTTCCTCACGTTCGCCCATGCGCAGCTCCAGCTGCGTCACCATCTGATTCAGCTCCACCATCTCCTGACGGAGCGAATCGTGCTCCTCTCCACGGAAGATGAAGAACTCAAAGGGCACCTGAACTGTGCTGCCTCCGGCGATGACGGTCACTTCGGGGTCCGCACTCGAGGCCTGCCGGATTCGGATTCTCTGAGTTGTGCCATCACGCTGAGCCGATCGAATCTCGACCTCGCGACCTTCGCTTCTGATCAACTCGACTCTCATCGAGTCCATCGCACGCACCCACCTTTCGACCATGTCCGGTGCGTATCGGACCTCAACCACCTGCGAAGGCACGAAGTCATCGGGGCGCACAGATGCGGTCAGGCGTACCCGGTGCTTCGTCCCGGCTCGACCAACCTCCATGACTACGCCGTCACCAGGATACACTTCCAGCCGTTCGGCAAGCTCCGCAAGCTCCCGAGCCTCATCTAGGTGATTGATCGCGAGCAGTCGATCTCCCGGCCGGACACCCGCTTCATCGGCGGGACTGCCCGCGACGACACCAATGATGATGACGCTTTCGGTGCGACCCCATTCGTCCTCGAGCACCTCCAAGGAAATCCCGATCCAGCCGCGCTCTTCAACCTCGGTCCATCGACTCTGTGAAACAGCCTCGACCGGAGTGCTGGCCAGACTGAGGACGGAAAGGGCCGACATGAGGGTGATGCCTAGGGCCCGGTGCAGGATCCGGTCGGTGTCGTGAGAGAGTCGCATGGTCGGCCTAGAACCAGTTGTCGCGCTTGGAGGACACCATGCGGGCGGCGACGTCGCGCTCTGCCATCGCACTCGCGAGCATCCCGTTCAGGAATGGATCGCCGGGTGCCTGCCGCACAGCGGCCTGACTAACCATCACCAGGTGCTCCAGCGCCGCGAACCGGCTGACCGGATCGCCGCCGTAGTTATCGCCACCACCTGCAGCGAGGATTTCCCGGTACCGGGAGACGGCTGTCACATATTCCTGTTCGGCGACGAGCACAGCCGACGCGGCCCCCTCGACGTTCGCGAAATCCATTGCGACCGGCTCGATTGTGCCTGGATCGGCGTGCGTCAGAGCGACACCAGTGCCCGTGCCGCTCAGGAAAAGGACGAGCGCTGCTGCAGTCTTCATCCAGCCAGGTGTCCTCACGAACCCGAGCCGCTGAACGAGGCCTGGATCTTTCATCAGGCCTTCCGAGCGAAGTCGCGCCTCGAGCACGTGCCAGTCGCCCTGGGGTGGCACCATGACCGGGAGGGCGCGCAGCGCTTCGGTCTGACTGCGCAATGCGTCCGACTCGTCCGAGCATGCCTTGCACGTGCTCAAGTGATCGGCTTCCTCCGGGGTCGGCTGCTCATCAACGAGCCGAGCGAGGTGCTCTGCGTTCAAATGCTCCATGCTTCTGCTCCGTGTTCCTGCGCGGCTCCGTCGAGGCCTGCGAGCATGACTCGCATTTTGGCCCGAGCTTTGAATAACTGTGATTTAGATGTCCCGGCAGTAACCCCGAGCACGTCACCGATTTCTTCATGGGTATATCCCTCCACATCGTGGAGGATCAGGACTCGGCGCATGCCTTCGGGGAGACCGTCGAGCGCGCCTTCCAGTCTCTTCTGAAGCAGGGAGTCGCTTGCCGCCGGTGCGATGGCGATGTCCGCGACCACCGGGGCCTCACGCTTCTCGCGGGTCTCTGCCTTTCGCAACGCCTGCAGTGCCGCGTTTACCGCGATCCGGTGCAGCCAGGTGGAAAAACGGGCATCGCCTCGAAACGTTGGAAGCGCTCGAATCGCCCGAATCCAGGCTTCCTGTGCGTAGTCCTCTGCCAGATCGTCGTCGCCGGCGATCCTGCGAACAACAGCGTAGACTCGAGGCGAGTACCGGTCATACAGCGACCGGATCGCGCGGGCATCACCATCCGCTGCGAGGCGAATGATTTGATGGTCGGTGAGGTTGATTGAGTTTGTCTTCATTCCAGCTACTTCGATGTATTTGGGCGCTGCAGGGTTGCCCCCCGAATTACGACTGTCGTTGGCGTCGGAGGGCGCGAGTTCGAAGATGGGATGCCTCAGGCGATACCGTACCCTTTCGGGCGGCGGGAGTTCGCCGGATCGGGTAGATTTTCTTAGCTTCTACGCCCTTATCTTGGCTCTCCAATTCGCACTGATGATACGGTTTCCGCGCTGCACGAAGCGCTATGGGTCGCTCGAAGCGGTTCGAGACCCGACGCTTACAATCGCCCCGGGCGAGGTGTACGCCCTGCTGGGGTCCAATCGGGCGGAGAAAACCACGGCGTTTCGTTGTCGCGCCATACGGCTGAAGCCTTCGTCGGGAACGGCATCACTCCTCTCATGGCGTTCTACCCGGCGATCAGAAGGAGCGCGGCACGCTGGAGACGCTCCTCCACGGTGCCCATGTCCTCTAGAGAGACATCGCCATCGGAACGTTCGTGACCGTGGCGTTGGTAGATGTGGCGGCGGGACTCAATCTCGGTGGCATGCTGCTCACGTTCCAACCCGGGCCCATTCACATTGGTGTTGGTGACCTTCCTGACGCTGCTGCCGCTCGCAGTTCTCTTCGGATGGATCTTTCTCGGCGTCGCTGCTGCTTCGCCGTCGTTCCAGAAAGCTCAGAACGCACTGACGCCGGTCTACTTGCTGGTCCTCACCCTGGCGATGCTACCAGTCTTCAGGGGCATCGACTTCGGGCCACTCTTGGCGATCACTCCTGTCGCTGGAGTGTCTTTCCTGATCCGAGGCTTGATAACCGGGGGTGCGAGCGCTTCTCTCGGGTTCCTCATGCTTTCCTCCACCACGGTTTACGCGGTTGGCGCGCTGGGTCTTGGCGGCCCGAGCGTTTGGGAGCGAGCAGGTGTTCTTTGGTGTTGGCGAGGATGAGGCAGTCGTGACCGCCGAGATATGGATCGAGCGCTGGCGCAGCCGCAGGTCCGACCGACCGGTCCCCGACCCACAGGCAGCCATGCTCTTCGTCGCGGGTGTCGCGGTCCTCTTCTTCTGGGCTGGGAGTCAGCTACAACTGTGGTTGGGTGAACGCGGACTTCTCGCAGCCGAGTGGCTGCTGCTCTTCGTCCCGTCCGTGCTCGTGGTTTCGCTCTACGGGTTTGATCCGGTGCGTACGTTGTCACTTCGAAAGCCGTCGGGCCTAGGTGTCCTGGGCAGTGTCCTACTGATCATGGGCGCCGTGCCTCTGGTCTGGTTCATCGGCTGGATTCAGACGTTCATTTTTCCTGTGCCATGGGAACTGCTTGAGGGTCTGGAGGACCTGGTGACGGCGGACACGATGGGTCGTCTGGTCTGGTTGCTACTGCTTCTGGCTGTGACACCGGCAGTGTGCGAGGAAATCCTTTTTCGCGGGATGCTCCTCGGTGGCACGCGGACGCTCCAACCCTGGCGAATGATCGTGCTCAACGGGGTAGTCTTCGGAGCGTTCCATTTGTCCTTCGAAACGGCGATTCGATTTGTGCCGACTGCGACGCTCGGGATGGTGATCGCTTGGGCCGTCTGGCGGACCGGTTCCATCTGGGCGGGCGCGCTCATGCACTTCCTGAACAACGGCGCCATCGTCGCTCTCGCCTCCGCTCCCGCGGCGCAGAAACTCTTTGCGACTCCGGACGCACCGCCTCCGTGGTGGCTAGTTCCGGTGGGGGCGGTCCTCTTCGCGCTCGGGGCACGTATACTTCTGCGACACCAGACCCCTGTTGGGGTTGATGCATACACACTGATTGAGGAATCATGACGGACGACGACCGCATGCCGGGCGCCACACATCTTGAGTGCACCGCCACCGGAGAACACTTCGAGAGCGAAACACTGTCCGGCCTATCTCCGACAGGGAAGCCATTGTTCGCGCGCTATGACCTAGACGCTGTCCGTCCTGGATTTGGTCTCGCCGACATGGCTACACGTCGGGCCGATCTTTGGCGTTATGCGGAAGTTCTTCCTGTTCGTGATCCCAAGGCGAGGATCGCCCTGGGAGAGGGGTGGACTCCACTGATCGATGCACCGCGCACCGCGGCTCGGCTTGGCGTCGAGAAGGTGTGGGTGAAAGACGAGGGGCAGAACCCGACTGGAAGCTTCAAGGCGCGGGGTCTGTGTCTCGCTGTGTCACGCGCGTTCGAACTGGGTGCCGAGGCAGTGGCACTTCCGTCGGCCGGAAATGCGGGAAGCGCTGCGGCCGCCTATGGCGCCGCTGTGGGGATGGATGTGCACGTGGTGCTTCCATCAGACACGCCGGCGCCCATTCTCGAGGAGATGCGGGCACTGGGGGCCGACGTCCAGCTCCTCGACGGACTCATCAGCGACTGTGGCAAGGTTGTGAAGAAGGGTGTCGAAGAGCATGGATGGTTCGATCTGTCAACGCTGAAGGAGCCCTACCGCGTCGAAGGCAAGAAGACGTTGGGTTACGAGCTGGCCGAGCAGCTCGGGGGACGTCTCCCCGACGCGATCGTCTATCCGACGGGTGGTGGCACCGGGCTGATCGGGATGTGGAAGGCGTTCGACGAGATGCAGGCGCTCGGGTGGGTCGACGAGAAGCGTCCAAAGATGTTCACTGTGCAGGCGACCGGGTGCGCCCCGATGGTCCGCGCGTGGGAATCCGGAGCCGATCACGCTGAGATGTGGGAGGGCGCGACGACGTACGCATCAGGCCTTCGAGTCCCGGGCGCTGTGGGCGACTTCCTGATTCTGAATGCGCTGAGAGAGTCGGGTGGTGGCGCAGCGGCAGTTCCCGACCATTTGATGGCTGAATGGGTGTTGAAACTCGGTGCGGACACCGGCATCTTCGCGGCCCCGGAAGGCGGTGCCACGGCGGCCGCGGTGCCGATGCTGATGGAGAAGGGACTGATTTCACCAGATGACGAGGTCGTCCTGTTCAACACTGGCAGCGGGCTCAAGTACGCCGGCATGACCCCTGTCGACTGATGTCGGCTGTCGCGCTCTTTTCGTTTGGGTTGGGGGTCGGGTTCGGACTGCTCGTCGTTGCTGCCGCGGTCACGCTGCGCGCACGTCGGAGGAAAACGTTCAGGCCGCGCTGTCTAATCGACGACTCAGCAATCGAGAGGATCATCGAGGACGGCGAGCTGGCGATCGAGGAGGAAGCGCTTGATCTAGATGAGATCGAAAACGAAGAGGATCGCTTCTGGTCGGAGAGCTGGGATGAGCCGACGGGGGACTGGTGACTCCGTCGGGCTCAGCGACCGATGCGGTAGTACATCTCGGGGAGTGGGACGAGTCGGCCGACGGACGGGGACGTATCGTCCGGGTTGTTGCGCCGGATCCAGAGAGCTCGGTTCACGTTCAGAAAGACACCGATCGCGTGGGGTTCGTGGATTTTCCAGTCGACCCCGATCGGGGCTCGGAATACAAGAGCCCAGCCGGTGCGTTGATTCGGAGGTCCACCGGATCGGACGAGCCAGGCTCCGGCGCCTACGACCGGTTTTGCCGCTGCTGCTCCGAAGTACCGCTTGAGCACCGTGGAGAAGCTGACGTCCTTGAAGCGCCAGGTGCCAAGCGCGAAATCGAGACTGGAGGAGTTCCGGAACAACTCGACATTGAGCGCGATCGTGCTGCTCCCTCCGATGGATATCCCGAACCGCACCCCGTCGCCGACGTCCGGGCCCGGCGTCTGAGCCAGTACAGGGGTGGTCACGAGGGACAGCGCGAGCACCAGTGCGGCAGCGGTTCTCTTCAAAGCAAATCAGCGGAGTGGAGTAGCGGGGACGGGGGCGAGACACCCGCCTTCCGATCACGTCAGGGTCGCCGGAGTATAGGCACGGTCCGACGACGGGTCCACGGAGGTCGTGTCGGGCTGTTTGTCGGATCGGTGGGTATGGTGGCGCTGGCCGCCGGGTGCGCCGCACCGGACGCGCCTGACGCTCTTGAACTTACGCTTCCAGCAACGGCCATGGCGCTGCTTGTACCGGATTCCGTTCGAACTGTTGAACTTCATTCCGGAGTCACGTACCGGTACCTCTGGTCACCTGAGGGGCCGTGGGCAATCCACGTCGTTCAAGCGGATTTGCGTGCGCGATGTGATCTGGAGTTGGGGGTGCTCCGCCCGGACGTGCGGCAGCGTGGCGGCAACGGCCACGCGACCGTGAGCGACATGGTGCTGAGGGTGAGTGATCGAGTGTTGGTGGCGGTGAACGCGGACTTCTTCACCCCCGAAGGCACGACCCTCGGTGCAGAGGTTGTCGGTGGAGATGTTCAGTATGCCGCCGAGAGACCGACTGTGGCGTGGCGACTTGGTCTCGATCCGTGGATAGGGCCAGCCAGCATCGATGCCGCGGGCCTGCATCTGGGTTGGCTGGTGGGTGCCGTAGCGGGGGACGGAGTGACCGAGGCGGTGGGCGGATTCCCTGACCTGATCGATAGGGGAGAGATAGTGGGCGATCTGGAGGTCGGACGGCGGCCAGCCTTCGCGGCGGTGCGGCACCCGCGGACGGGTGTTGGATTCGACAGCCGTTCTGGTCAGTTCTGGATCGTGGTTGTCGACGGGCGTCAGATGCCCCACTCAGCCGGGATGTCACTTCCGGAGTTCGCGGCGTTATTCGACGCGTTGGGCGCCGATGAGGCGCTCAACCTGGACGGAGGTGGTTCCTCAGCCATGGTCGTTGGACAAGGCCTGGTCAACCGACCGTCTGATGCCACAGGTGAGCGCGCCGTGGTCAACGCACTGGCCTTGACTCAGAATCCGCACGGCTGTGCCGCAGGCCAAGCACGCCCCTAGAGGTTGGTCAGCGGCCCCAGGTGATGCCCAGTCCGACGCGGTAGGTACGCGTTGGGCCTGGTTCGAAGTACCGACTGCCAAACGCGTTGGGGACCACCGACGAGTTGTACGTCGCGTCGAGCATGTTCGCGACCCCGATGAACGGAGCCAGGTTGAATTGACCAAGAACCAGCCCGTACAGGCCGACGCGGGCATCGGTGATGAAGTAGGCCGGAGAGTAGGCTGAGCCGTCATCGCGCACGACCAAGCCGTCCTGCCACAGACCCCGGAGCTCGATGAACCCGACCCCGCGGTCGAAGAGCAGCACAGCATCGAATCTCTGTGGGGCGAGTCCTGGAATGTTGTTGCCGGAGAAGACGGCGTCGTCGGTTTCATAGAACTCGTACGTCGCGTCGATGTTGGTGTAAGCAACTCGTAGTTTGAGATCCTGTAAGAGACTCGCGTCCGCTGCGATCTCCCACCCGAAGTGCTTCGCCCGCGCGGCATTCCGGTAGTAAGTGCGACCCGGGTCGCTCGGTACGTCGAATGGAACCAGCCCGTCCTTGATTTTCGTCTGAAAGATCGACCCCTCTAAGGAGACGCGGTTCGCGACGACGGTGCGTACCCCACCTTCGACCGTGACACCCGACTGTGGCTCGAGGCCGGGATTAAAGCCGCCGGCCCCTGACGGCTGATTCGCGAGCTCCGTCGTGGTGGGAGTCTCGAAGGACCGTCCGATCGACCCAAAGATCTCTGCTTCGTCGGCGACGGCGATGACAACACCCACGGAGGGGCTGAGTGCGCCCATGGAGCGCTTGCCCGAGTCGTCAGGGTCTCCGTCAACCAGATTGTCGTCGACACTGAAGTTGATGTTGTCGTAACGCAGTCCCGTCAGAATTGAGACATTCGAGCCAGCGTCGAGACGTGCTTGCACGAAGATCCCCGAGCCACGAACACGCTCATTCTGATCCAGTCGGAGGTCGGCGAAATCTGGCTGACCGGCATCGTTACCGTAGTTCAACCGGTCGTCGTTCTGCATTTCCGCTTCGAAGCCCGCTCCCCAACCGAAGGAAGCTCGGTCTCCAAGCGGCATCGCGCCCTGGAAAAGGCTCCGAATTCCTCCGGCGCTTCGACTTAGGTCGATCACGCGGCCAGGAATAGGATTGTAGAGGTCGCGCGTGATGCCCCATGTCGCGAATTCAGCAGTCGTGGACTCGCCGAGATTCCCAGTCCAGGAGGCGCCGAGCTGTCCCTGGGTCACCTCCTTGATCGCGCCGCTGCGCACGTTGAAGCCCCAAGCCGAACGCTGCCCTTCTTCCAGGGTCCTCTGGGGCAGAGAACCAGGGTTCTCCGCGTCCAGGCTCATCCCGTTCCCGACCACGCGGAGTGTACCGTTTCCGACAGGGAAGCTCACCGTGGCATTGAGCGTGGATCGACTCGCCGCCCCATAGGCGGTGCCATCGTCTGCGACGGGATCACGGCGGAATCCGTCGTAGTTCATGTTGGTGTAGCCGACTCGATAGCCGGCGTTTCCGGCGGTGCCAGTCGCGTTGCCCTCGATGCTGAGCATTCCGAAGTCACCTGCCGTGGTACGGAGGCTGACCGAAGCGGGCACCAAGGCCGGGTCGGTCGTGCGGAAGTGGAGTACGCCCCCTGCGGCGTTTCCATACAATGCGGCGTTGGGGCCCCGCAGAACCTCAACCCGCCCGAGTCCCGCGAGATCCAGGTGGTCCAGAGTGGCCTGACCGTCGGGGAGAGTCGCCGGGATCCCATCCACCAGAACTCGTACGCCACGGACGCCGAATTGTGAGCGGGCGCCGAAGCCACGTATCGCGATGCGCTCACCCACCGCAAAGTTGAAGCGGTTGTGAATCTGCACGCCGGGGACCGCTCGGAGTGCCTCTTCGATGAACGAGGACGCCGTGCCGCGCGTCAGTTCTGGACCGGCCACGACCGAAACGGGATAGGGAGCCTTTGTGCCAATCGTGCTGCCTAGCACCCGCACGAGAATCGGCTCGATCGCGACGACGGAATCGGGATCCTGGGCTTCGACGCCTGGTCCGAGTGAACCAAGAATCAGCAGGACGGAAGCTGCTACCACTGGACAGGAACGAATCACGCGCCCTCCACCTCACCAGAAAAGTACGAACGGGACCTCGATGGGACCGGCACATGATAGCCCGCGGTGAAGGGGTCGCCTATCCCCGCCGGGACGAGTGCACCCCCCTCTTTTGTGGATCCGTGCTTCTGGGCCTTGAAGAGCGGCCCGTCTCCCGAAGGCTGGCTCCTCTCGCTAGACTTGGCGCATGATCCCGGATCAGCACGGGGGCGTTCACCCCGATGACCTTTCGCGACGACGAACCGCTGTGCTCGAGCGCCTCGGAGGGGGTGCGATGGTCCTCGCCTCTGCGCCCATCCAGTTCGCATCCCGTGACACGGAGAGGCTCTACGTCGCCGACCGGGAACTCTTCTATGTGGCCGGTCTGACCGAACCGGAAACGGTCGCGGTGCTGGTCGGGGGCTCTGAGCCACGTCTGGTCATCTTCGCTCGCCCGCGCGACGCTGATGCTGAACTCTGGTCGGGTGTGCGCCTTGGGGTCGAGGCGGCCGTCGAACAGGCGGGTGCCGACCAAGGTTATCCCGTTTCGGAACTTGCGGCGGAGCTCCCTGCCTTGTTGGCGGGTGCCGATCGGATCCACTACCGGCTCGGGCGAGAAGATCTCGTGTCCTCACTGGTTACTGGCGCCCTCACGACCGCGCGCGCCGGTGGCGCGAGGCAAGGGACAGGTCCGCGTGGGTTGATCGATCCGGGGGAGATTCTCGATGAACTCCGGTTGATCAAGGACGACCGCGAGCTGTCAGCGCTCCGAGCCGCGTGCCATGTGACGGCCCACGGACACCGTGCGGGAGCGTCGCGGATCCAGTCTGGGGTTGGCGAATGGGTAATCGAAGCAGCGATCAACGGCGCCTTTCGAGAATCCGGAGCGACCAGGCCGGGCTTCGACACGATCGTCGGCGGCGGACAGAACGGATGCGTGCTGCACTACGTGAGCAATGACATGCGCATCCCCGAGGACGGACTCGTCCTAGTCGACGCCGGCGCAGAAGTCGCCCACTACCATGGGGACATCACAAGGACTTGGCCGGCCTCAGGGCGTTTCACAGATGTGCAACGCGACGTCTATGAACTGGTGGACGCAGCCAAACGAGCCGGAGTGGAAGCGTCGACGCCTGGGAACACCATTATGGGTGTGCACGCGGCGGCGACCGCCGTGCTCGTGGCGGGCCTGGTTGATCTAGGTGTGTTGAAAGGGGCGCCTGAAACCCTGATCGAAACCGGCGCGCACAAACCGTTCTTCCCCCACCAGACGTCACACTGGCTCGGCCTCGACGTCCATGATCCGGGGGACTACCAGAGGGCGGGGAAGCCACGAGAACTCGTGCCGGGGATGGTCTTCACTGTGGAGCCAGGACTCTATTTTCGCCCTGAGCTTTGTTCAGGGCGTGCCTCTCGCTTCGCTGGGATCGGTGTGCGGATTGAGGACGACGTAGCGATCACACCAAATGGTTGCGAGGTGCTTACTGCTGACATTCCCACCGCAGCTGATGAAGTCCAGGGAATGGTCGGCGGATGAATCTGCTTCTCGAAGCGCTGACAAAGCCGGGACCCTTGGTCACCGTTGAACTGCGACCGCCACGATCTGATTTGGCACCGGAAGCGGGTATGTCGGCCTGGATCGACCTCCATCACTCGCTCGGACGACTCGCGAAGCAGGAATTGTTCGTCTTTCTCACGGACAACGCTGTTGGGGCCGCAGAGGAGGAGAACCTCGTGCACGTCGGGGGGAATGTCGGAGACTCCGTCGACTTGAGGCGCATCGTCCCGATTTTGACCTGCAAGCACAGCCGTGACTATTGTGAGACCTTCGCCGCACGCGCGGGCGCGGACGGCTTCGAGTCGCTGACGGTTCTTGGGGGAGATGTGTCGGTCCCACCCCCTCGCTGTGTCCCCCACGGGCGGGATCTTCGTGAGATTCTTGGAGAGCGCATGCCCGAGATGGCACTGGGCGGGTGGGTGAATCCTCACCGAGACACGGCCCAGCAGGTGGGTTTCCTAGAGTCGCCCGATGCCTGTGCTAGCTTCGCGCTGAGTCAGGTCGTTTCCCACCACTCTCTGGACAGGGTGTCGAAATTTCTCGAGACGCACGCTTCGACTGGCTCGACAAAGCCCGTTGTGTTTGGTGTGTTCTACTATCGCTCGGCAAACCCGAAGACACTCGACATCCTTTCGCACTTCTTTCCTGTGCCGGTTGAGGAGATCTCCGAGGAGTTCGCCGCGGGCAGCTCAGCGGAGGAGATCTGCGCGCGATCGATCCGTGAGTTGCGGGCAATTGGTGCGGAAAAGATCTACGTCAGCAACCTGGGGGAGCGTGGAGTTGGGCGTCGCCTTCGCTCCATTCTGGAACTCGTCTGACCCCAGGTCAGGCAGAGTCAGAACAGCTCTTCACCTGACGGTCAGGCAGTAGATCGAAGTCCGCTCTCGCGGAGCACGCGAAGAGCGATTCCAACGCGCCGGTGGGGTGCGGTCAGATGGAATCCCTGAACGAGCGGTCGAATCGCATCGATGGTTTCGAGAGCGATTTGCACGCCCTCTTCGGTCGCAGCGTCCGGGCCGGATTCCTGGGCTCGCCTCATACGTTCGACGATCTCCGGGGGCACCTGTACACCGGGCATTTCGTTGGCGAGGAACTCGGCACTCCGCAGGCTCTGAAGCGGCCAGATGCCGGCCAGGACAGGGATGACTGAGTCCGTTTGATCGAGGAAGCTCCGCAATCCGTCGACATTAAACACTGGCTGGGTTATCGCGAAGTCTGCCCCAGCCTCCACTTTGTATCGGAAGCGCGAGATCTCTCGCTCTTGATCCACGACTCCCTGATTCAGTGCAACGCCCTGGACGAACTCGGTCGGTGGCCCGATGGAGTTGTTCCCTGGATCCACCCCCCGGTTCAACCCGTGCAAGACGTTCGTCAGCCCGATCGAGTCGATATCGAAGACGGCGGTCGCATCCGGGTAGGGACCCATCGGCGGAGGATCTCCCGAGACCACGAGCACGTTTCTCAGTCCGCAAGCCGCGGCGCCTAGGAGGTCCGAGATCATGCTGAGCATGTTCTTGTCGCGACACGTGTAGTGCACGATGGGCTCGATCCCGACCTCGCGTTCGATGATTAGGGATGCGGCGAGGGCTCCCATCCGGCTACCACTTCGTGGGCTCTCGACGATACTTACCGCGTCGACCCCGGCCACTTTGAGCTCTCGGGCGGGCTCCGTAAGTGCCGAGGCGTCCCAACTATGGGGCGGAATGATTTCGACTGAGGCAACGCTGAGGCCACGGGCCAGTTTGCGTCCCCAGGCAGATCGAGCTTCCAGTGGGATCGGGTCAGAAAGTGTGGGTTGTTCGACCACCGTAGCCGCTACAGACACCGATACGTGCCGTGGCTGCAGCACCTCAACAGCTTCGCGCATTTTGCGTGTGTGGTCCGGCGTCGTTCCGCAACATCCACCCACGAAGCTCACGCCGACGTCGATCATGCGACTCGCGTACTGCCCCATGTACTCGGGGCTTGCGAGGTACATCTTCCGATCTCGGACGGTCCTAGGTAGCCCTGCGTTGGGCTGCGCAGAGAGTGGCAGTGAGGTTGCCTCGCTCATGTCCTCGATCGCATCGAGCATGACCGCAGGACCGACCGAGCAATTGAGCCCGATCACGTGGGCACCAGCGGCTTCCAGTCCCGCGGCTACATGGGCTGCGTCACTTCCATACGCTGTCTTGCCGTCCTGCCCCAATGTCATCTGCGCAAAGATCGGGAGGTCGCAGCAAGCCCGAACTGCTTCAATGGCACACCCGATCTCGCTCATGTCGGAGAACGTCTCGAGCACGAACCCTTGCACCCCGCCTTCCAGCAAGCCTGACACTTGTCGCCGAAAAAAATGGGTCGCTTCGGCCAGAGAGGTCGGGCCCCACGGTTCGATCCGGATCCCCAGAGGACCGATCGCGCCCGCGACCACGGCCTGACCCGATGCGGCTGTCTTCGCAAGCTCCGCCGCGACGCGATTCAGTTCCTCCGTGCGATCCTCCAGCCCGTAGGAGGACAGCTTCACCGGATTCGCGCCGAACGTATTGGTCTCCAGCACTTCGGCACCCGCCGCGACATATTCTGCGTGAATACTGCTAACCAGTTGCGGCCGGCTGAGGTTCAACTCGTCGTAGCAGACATTCACGAAGACGCCGCGGCTGTATAGAAGCGTGCCCATGGCGCCGTCGAAGACGTGGACTCGCCCGTCGTGGATAAGATCCTTCATGGGGCGGTTCCGGGCTCGTAACCGAGATTGGGCTGCAGCCAGCTTTCGGCTTCCTTGAGAGTCCATCCCTTTCTTCGGGCGTAGTCTTCGACTTGGTCACGGCCGACCCGTCCGATCCCGAAGTACCTCGACTCGGGATGAGAAAAGTACCAACCGCTTACAGAAGCGCCCGGTGTCATCGCAAAGCTTTCGGTCAGTGCGACGCCAATGGTGGCCTCCACGTCGAGGAGTTTGAACAGTGTGAGCTTCTCCGTGTGGTCAGGGCACGCGGGGTACCCCGGGGCCGGGCGGATGCCCGAGTAGCGTTCAGCCACCAGGGCATCGTTGTCGAATGCTCCGGAAGCAGCGTAGCCCCACATGTCGGTTCGCACGTATTCGTGCAGATATTCTGCGAATGCCTCGGCAAGGCGATCAGCAAGCGCCTTGACCATGATCGACGAGTAGTCGTCGTGCTCCGCCTCGAAGGCGCGGGCCATACGCTCGGGTGCGTCCCCTGCGGTGACCACGAACGCACCCAGCCAGTCCGCCCGTCCCGAATCGGCTGGGGCCACGAAGTCAGAGAGAGCCACGTTGTCTCGGTCACCCTTCCCGAACTGTTGTCGGAGCCCATGAATGACGGACGAGTCGGCGGAGACCGATTGACCGAGGCCTACCCGGATGTCGTCTCCTTCGGCTTGCGCAGGGAAAAGGCCGACGATCCCTACTGGTGATACTCCACCATCGGCGATCATGCGGGCCAACATCGCTTCGGCGTCTACCAACAGCGCGCGAGCCTGTTCGCCGACCGTCTCGTCCTGTAGGATCGCCGGGTATTTGCCGTGGAGTTCCCACGCCGTGAAGAACGGGGTCCAGTCGATGTAGGGGCGCAGAGTGTCGACGGTGACGTCCTCGATGACGCGTACACCCGGGGACGCCGGCGTGGGCGGCTCGTAGGATGCCCAGTCGAGCTTCAGGGCTCTCCGTCGTGCTTCGTCGAGGGGCAGGAGCTGGCTCTTTGCGCCGCGTTCGGCACGGCGCGCGCGCAACTCCGAGTAGTCTGCCCGAGTCGCTGCGAGGAAGTCGGGACGACGGGCATCGTCCAGAAGTGTGGCCACTACACCGACCGCACGGGAGGCATCGTGCACGTGGACGACGGGGCCGTCGTACTTGTCTTCGATCTTGACCGCTGTGTGTGCTTTCGAGGTCGTCGCTCCTCCGATGAGGAGAGGCGTGTCGAAGCCCGTTCGCTTCATCTCACTTGCCACGTGAACCATCTGGCCGAGCGACGGCGTGATCAGGCCGGAGAGTCCGATCACATCCACTTTCTCAGCACGGGCGACTTCGAGGATCTTCTCCGCAGGGACCATTACGCCGAGGTCCAGCACCTCGTAGCCGTTACACTGCAGAACCACACCAACGATGTTCTTCCCGATGTCGTGAACGTCACCTTTCACGGTAGCCATCAGGATCTTGCCTTTCCCTTTGTTGTCCGTCTTTTCCGCGTCGAGATAGGGAACGAGCCACGCCACGGCCTTTTTCATGACCCGGGCACTTTTCACGACTTGTGGCAGGAACATGCGTCCGCTCCCGAAGCGATCGCCGACAACGTTCATGCCGTCCATGAGAGGACCCTCGATGACGTCGAGCGCGCGTGGAAGTGCGATGCGCGCTGCCTCCGCATCCTCGTTGACGTACTGGTCGATCCCATTCACGAGTGCGTGAATGATGCGCTCTCGGACCGGAAGTTCCCGCCAAGAGAGATCCTCAAGAATTCGATGTTCTGTCGTGCCCGTACGCTCCTGAGCGATATCCGTGAGCACGTCGGTGGCGTTGCTGGTGCGGGCGAAGATCACGTCTTCGACCGGCTTCAGAAGGTCGTCCGGAATGTCATCGTAGGCGGACAGTGCTCCCGCGTTCACGATGCCCATGTCGAGGCCCGCCTCGATGGCATGATAGAGAAAGGCCGCGTGCATGGCTTCGCGAACCTCGGGGCTTCCTCGGAACGAGAACGATACGTTGCTGACTCCGCCGCTCGTCAGTGCGCCTGGGCACGTTTCTTTGATCCGGCGAACCGCTTCGATGAACCAGATTGCGTACTGCTCGTGTTCCTCGATTCCTGTGGCGACGGCGAAGATGTTCGCGTCGAAGATCACGTCCTCGGGAGGGAATCCCTCCTCATTCACGAGGATGTCGTACGCCCGAGAGCAGATCGTGACCTTCCGCTCCAAGGTGTCAGCCTGGCCGGCCTCGTCGAACGCCATGACGACAGCGGCCGCCCCAAATCGCCTCACGAGCCGAGCCCGTTCTCGGAATTCTTCCTCCCCGTCCTTCATGGAGATCGAGTTGACCACGCCCTTGCCCTGCAGGGTCTTCAGGCCCGCCTCGATAACGGCCCAGTCAGACGAGTCGACCATGACTGGGATGCGCGCGATGTCTGGTTCCGAACCCAGGAGGTTGAGAAAACGGCTCATCGCGGCCACCGCGTCGAGCAGGCCTTCATCCATGTTCACGTCAAGAATCTGAGCGCCGCTCTGCACCTGCTGAAGTGCGACCTCCACCGCGGTCTCGTATTGATCGTCACGGATAAGTCGCGCGAACCTTCGTGATCCGGTGACGTTCGTGCGCTCTCCGACATTCACGAAAAGAGACTCGGGCCCGATGGTCAGCGGTTCCAGTCCGGAGAGGCGAGTGCGTGTCGGCAGCTCTGGCATCGGCCTCGGTGCAATGTCGGCGACAGCATCGGCGATCGCTCGGATATGATCCGGCGTGGTGCCACAACAGCCGCCGACGATGTTGAGGAATCCTGCCGTGGCGAAATCCGCCGTGATCTGCGCCATGTGTTCGGGCGTGTCATCGTACTCTCCGAACTCGTTCGGCAGGCCCGCGTTCGGATAGCAGCTTACAGGCACAGTGGCGGCGTCGGAAAGCTCCTCGAGGAAGGGGCGCAACTGGTCGATACCGAGCGCGCAGTTAAGACCGACCGATAGCAGGCCGCGCCGCTTACCGGGGCCGGGCTGCACACCGTGCGAGACTGAATTCCACATCGCCTCGGGCGTTTGGCCCGAGAGGGTCCGGCCACTCTGATCGGTAATCGTGCCCGAGATCATCACCGGGACATCGTCTTCGAAACCTTCAAGGACATTGGATACTGCGAAGAGCGCGGCTTTCGCATTCAGGGTATCGAATGCGGTCTCGATAAGAAGCACATCTACTCCTCCAGACAGCAGGCCCCGAGTCTGCTCCGAGTACGCCAGTACTAGGTCGTCGAAGGTGACGCCCCGGGCGCCGGGGTCACCGACATCGGGGGAGATCGAGGCCGATCGGGTCGTGGGCCCAAGCGCCCCTGCAACCCAGGCGGTACGCCCGGGATTGCGGTCTTCAAAACGATCGACGGCCGCCCGCGCGACTCGGGCCGCGGCTTCGTTCAACTCCTCAGCAATGTCGTCCAGACCGTAATCGCGGAGTGAAACACGGTTCGCGCTGAAGGTGTTCGTCTCGACAAAATCGGCTCCCGCGTCGAGGTATTGCTCATGGATGTCGCGGATCATTTCCGGCCGCGTCATGCACAACAGATCGTTCGCGCCGAACAGCGGGATCTCGTTGTCGGCGAACCGGGCACCCCGGAAATCCTCTTCGGTGGGTTCATGACGCTGGATCATGGTACCCATCGCGCCATCGATGATCAGGATGCGCTCCGTGAGAGCCTCGTCGAGGAGCCTAGTGCGCTCGGTTCGCGGGAGGTGGCCGGCCGTCGTCATCGGTTGTCTCTCCAATGCAAAGCCCCTCGCAGAATACACGATGGGGCCCAGCTTTTTAGCTTGTTTGCCGCCAGACTCCGATGAGCCTGTCGTGCGGGCCGCAATACGCTTCAAATCGCCCCTGCATGATTGTACCTCAAGCTAATGTCACCCCATCGGCTCATCCAGTATGCGAACTTGATCATGAAGATGTTGTCCGGAATGATCCTGAAGAATTAGTCTGTATTTTTGCGAAATCCCAGGCCTCATAGCTTGCCGGCGTGGCCTAGATGATGAGTGGTCAAGCGGAGCATCGCCCCGATATGGTATCGTCGGATCTAGGCGTTTCACCGCCACCCACCTTGTTCGACGTACACTCGAATCGGTTGGTTGCGATGACGTCTGTCTCTACGTTCCTGGCCGTTGGCCGGTTTCGACTGGTTCCCTTGGTTTTTTACGGTCCCATTCATGGTTCGTTGGCTTCCACGTCCTCGTCTTGATCGCGCCTTTTACAAGGCACATGGCCTTGGGAACGACTACCTAGTCTTCGAAGAGGGTGATGACTGGGACGCCTCGCCTGAGAATGTGCGTGCGGTGTGCGACCGCTTCTCGGGAGTCGGATCTGACGGGATCGTTGTGCTGGCTGATCCGGGGCAACCGAGGCGTTCCCAGGTATCTGTGGAACTCCGGATGTTCAATCCTGACGGTGGAGAATTTGAGCGAAGTGGCAACGGCCTTCGCATACTCGGGTCCTACCTTGCCCGATCGATCGAAGGGCTCAGGAACATTGATGTCCGTGTCGGCGGCGAGGAGGTGCACATGATCGTTCATGGGCGCGCTGGTGCCGTGCATGACCTCTCGGTGGAGATGGGGATCGCCCGCACTGGGCCACCGGCCGTCGACCTGAATGTCGGCGCGATCTCGCGGACAGATGGCATGCGGATTTTTCTCCCCGGGCCGGCAAGAGAGTCACTTGAGATCGTTCCTGTTTCGATCGGAAATCCTCACCTTGTCGTTGTCGGTGTCGATGGTAAGAGTACAGGGATGACCGAGTTCCAACTCGCGCGCCTTGGCCCTTTTTTGGCTGGACATGCGGCCCTGGAAAACGGGGCCAATGTTCAGCTCGCGGTACCCGACGGACTCTCTGAGTGCCGAGCCTTGATCTGGGAGCGCGGGGTCGGGCGCACCGCTGCCTCGGGTACGAGTGCATGTGCGGTTGCCGTCGCGATGGTTTCCTCAGGCCAGTTATCGCCCTGTGAAATCGCGGTTGCGATGCCCGGGGGCAGTCTGTCCGTCACCGTCAGCTCCGACCTCGATGTTGTCCTGCGTGGGCCGGTCGAGGAGGTGTGTGAAGGGCAAATCAGCACACGGCGTCTGGCCGAGATGACGCGTTGTGCAGGCCAGGACTGTGCCTAGGTTCGCACCCGAGCCATGAAGAACAGCCCTGCGATCGCGAAAATCGTATTGGGCAGCCAGGCCGCAGTTAGTGGGGCCAGGGCGCCTGCTTCTCCTAGGGCGCCCGTCACCCGCAGCAGCATCATGAAAACCAGCACTGTGGCCAGGGATAGACCAATTCCGTAGGCCGCGCCACCGCGCTTGGCGCTGGTCGCTAGGGGCGCGCCAAAGAGGATGATCACGAGTGTGGTGAACGGTATCGAGATCTTCTGCTCTCGTTTCACCAACAGCTCGTTGGCGTTTCCACCGGTGCGCTGGATGATGTCGGCGAAGCGGTCGATCTCCGCATACGTCATCTCGTCTGGCTCTGGCGGGACCTCAAGCAATTCGTCCGGCTTTTCCAGGATTGCTGGAATCACCATCCGGTCGAACTCAAAGGTGGTTACCGAACTGTCGGTCGGGAATGTCCGGAGGTAGCCCTGAGCAAGCGTCCACCCACCGCCTTCGTCATACCGAGCGGCCTGGGCCGAAACATGCATGGGGCCGTCAGAGTTGCCGGGGCCTCGCTCCATGATGAGGCCTGTCACACGCCCGTCTGAGGCCGTGAGGCGGTCGACCTGCCATGTAACGCCGGCTTCTGACTCGTATACGAAGTCAGAACGCCAGGATCGACCCGGGGTCTCCGATCGCAGGATCTGCGCCGAAATTCGGTTGGCTCGTGGCACAAGTTCAGACAGCCCCAGGGCCGCTCCGGTCAGGAGAACCCCGATGAGAAGCAGGGGCAGTGAGAGCCGATGAAATGAGATCCCACCTGCTTTCGCAGCCACGATTTCGTGATGCGTCGTCATGCCGTGAATCGTGAACACTGTCGCTAGCAGGGCAGCGACGGGAAACGACCACTGGATGAACAGCGGAAGCTGGTAGAGATACGACTGCGCTACCTCAGCGCCTGAGAGTCCCCGGTCGATGTAGTCGTCGAGGTTCTCCGCGATGTCTCCGATTATAAAGAGTGGTGGTGAGGCTGCGAGCACCATCAAGAAGAGCTTGAGGAAGGTGCTGACGACCAGCCGGTCCAGGATCCTGAACATCAGCTTGCCCCCTCGCCCGACCGGTTCGACCCGAAGAATCCCGCGATCGTATCTCCGATCCCACCGCCGCGACTGGTGCCCGCGGAATGCCCCATGCGGGCCAGCAGGAAGAGTGCCGCCACAAAGAAGACCACATTCCCGAGCCACATTGATATGGCTGGGTCTGCGATGCGCCGGTCGGCGAGCGATTCGCCGCCCAGAAGCCCTACCCAGTAAACGAAGAAGATCACGGCCGACGCCACCACAACGAAACCAACTCCCGCCGTCGGGAATCGGAGAGCGAGCGGCGGTCCGATCAGGACGAATACCAGACACGCGATCGCGATCGCCCACTTCTTGTGGATCTCTACACGGAAGCGATTGATTGATTGCTCGAGTGCGGCCGCACGGGCTGCGCGCGCGCGGGTCCCCGCGACGACCTGCTGAGTCAACGCGTCCCGGGAGAGGTAGGTGCCGCGGGTGCCGACGATGTCTCTCCTCCGGGCCTCACCCGTCCAGGCCGTATCAGCGGCTATGGGCTGGTTGAGCGCGACGCGCACCGACTGCATCGAGAGTTCCCGGCTCTCCGTGCGGATCGTGTCCAGTTGGGCTAAGCGGTTCCGTACGTTTTCGCGGAGCAGCGCAAAGCCCATTTCGCGATCCGAACGGTCGGAACCGCCGAGCCGACGCTCAAGCTCGTTCCCCACGTTACGAAGAGGAATAATCTGCTTTTCGAAGTACAGGCGTTGGAAGCCGCCGTCGACCTGTACCTCATGCACAACGCCGTCGTAGAGGGTGAGGTAGAGATCAGTCCGCTCATCGTTGAACGCCATTTCACCCGATGCAGCATAAGTGGTGTTTTGACGCTCCGGATCGTTCGAATTAAAGATCCGAACGTTTTCCATTTCGTTGGCCTTGTGATCAATTCGGTCGGCGGTCAAGAAGAATCGATCGATTCCGTTACCTGTCCTAAGTTCGTTGACGACCTGCTCACGCAATTCGAGCGTCGGACTCTTGCGGCCAATGTCGAGTAGAAGATTTTTTAATGCGTGATTCGATTCAGGCAGGATGGTGTCATTGAAAAACAGCATGATGAGCGTCGCGATGATGCCGAGGCCGACCACGGGTGTCATGATACGTGCAGGTCGTACACCTCCAGCGGACATCGCGGTTAGCTCATTGGACGAGGCCATCTCGCTAAATGCATACAGGACCGCGACGAGAACGGACATCGGGAGGGACAGCGCGATCGTATGAGGTAAGGACAAGTAGAGAAACTCACCGATCACACTCCAGGGGAGGCCCTTGCCAACCAAGGAATCCACGCGCTGCGCGAGCGCATTCACAAAGATCAATCCCGTGATCGCGGTCAGCGAAAAGAGAAAAGGGCCGAGGTGGGCCCTGATCAGGTATCTGGCTAGAACACCTATACGCATCGCAGCGGTTCTCGTTTCCTCTTGGGTGGACATGCGTCCGGCTTGATTCCGCGACTCGTTACACTGCTTGTGGCCCTTGTGGTCCCCTTAATTGCGAGGGATACAGACGTGCGTCCGGGCGCCACCCGCAGCGGCGTGGAATCGACGGACTCCCGAGGCCTGGGGCCAGCCCCCAGGCCGGCGATCTCGGACACCATCCTGCGGCCTGATCTGACACTGCCGAGCGGTGCGGTTCGGGCAGGGCTCACCGCCTCGGCGGATGAGCCACACGTGACGCTTGGCATGCGCCGGATTCGGGTCGGACCAGGGGGGCTGGGGCAACCGCGGACGGTGCCGGTCGGGACTGCGTCGACGATCGGCCCACTTCCTAGGATTACTCTAGAGCCGATCGATCAAATCGTCCTCAGAGGAAACGTTCGAAATCTGGGCCTGTCGGGTGCCGATCTTTTCTTGCCCCCGGCGCCGCGGTCGAGGGTTCTCCAAGTTCCGGAGGATACCGACGGCCGCTTCGTCACCGATTACGCAGACCTGGCGTTGAATGTCCGCAGTCGCATGGAACTCGGTGGCGCTTGGAGTCGCTTCGAACCGTGCGACGCGACGTTCGGAGTGGGTTGTAACCCGTCGCTCATTCCACAACTGAGTCCGGACGTGCAGTTCGGGGTCCAAGTGAACGGATCCATTCTGGACCGGGTCTTCGTGGATGTCGATTTTGATCAGGCACGGGAGTTCGATGCCGCGAACCGGATCAACTTTTTCTATCAGGGCGGTGAAGATGACGTGCTCCGAAGGCTCGAAGTTGGTGACGTCACTTTTCGTCTCCCTCAATCCCGATTCCTGACCGAAGGGATCCCAGCAGGGAACTTTGGATTTCAGGCTGAGGGTCAGGTGGGCGCCGTCGATTTTCAGACCGTCTGGGCTCAGCAACGTGGCGATCTCAATTCGCGCGTATTCCAGCTTTCCGGCCTGGGTGACCAACGTGGCTTCGTCCAGGAAGACACGCTGGTTCTAGACGACGCGGACTACGTACAGGGTCAGTTCTTTTTCCTGGTGGATCCAACGCAGATCGATCTTTATCCGCACGTCGATGCACTTCAGTTGGATCCGGCGTCAGCGCCGGCCAGAATCACACCGGGTGACCAGCCGCTGCAGCTTTACCGCTTCGAGGACGATCCTGTCTTTCGTCAGCAGGTCGAAGGCTTCATCCAGGCCGATGCGGTCGCTGATGACGGGGTTACCGAGGTCCGCGAGTCCGGCTGGTTCCGGTATCTCCAGGAAGGAGTCGACTATTCCGTGCACTCCAGTGGACTGTGGGTCGCACTCCGACAGCCACTGAGCCGAGAGGAGATGCTGGCGGTCACGTATATAACGGCGGTGGGCGACACGATCGGCGACTACAACCCCGAATTGATCTACAACCAGGGAGGCCGGCCTGAACTGAGGCTTCTCAAGGCTTCTGGCGCGAATCATCAGCCTGGCAGGCCGACGTGGGAGCGAGAGATGCACCAGATCTACCGCGTCTCGGGGTCACCGGATGTCGAGGCTGGATCCGTCGACCTTTCGGTGTCGCTTGGAGAGCTATCCGCCGGTCGCACGTTCAAACGCAGGCCGAACGGGTCGGACATCACGTTCCTCCGGCTCTTCGGACTCGATGAGGAAGCGCCGACAGATCGCATCGATCCATCGTTCGTGTACTCACCCGGCCAGGATTTCTTCCAGGATCAGCCACCCGTACAGGGGACGTTCATCGTATTCCCGACGCTTCGGCCGTTTGTCGAGCCGCCGCCCGTCCCGGCGCTCAGCCTCAACGAGTTCGTGGCTGGACAGATTCTGGGCGATGACGCGAACGTCGGGATCTACGAGCAGGAGGACCCTTTCGAGCGGAGGAACGCTGGTCGCTTCCGACTGACCCTTTCGTACCGAATCCGTTCTCAAGGGGTCATCTCATCGTTCTCCCTCGGCGCCTTCGGAATCCGTGACGGGAGTGAGCGGATATTGCTCGACGATCGCGCGCTCACGCGTGGGATCGACTATGAGATCGACTACGATGTGGGCCAAGTGCGTCTCCTGGAACCTGAAATACTGTTCGCATCAGCGCCCAATGCGTCTGTTCGGGCCACTTGGGAGCAGCGTTCTCTTTTTCAGGTTACGCCGACGCAGGTGTTTGGCTTCAAGACCCATGTGGACCTCGGCTCGAAGGGCGGCATGGACCTTCTCGGGCTCTACCGTTCTGAGAGGTCGGTTGCCAATCGGCCGATCCTTGGGACCGAGCCAGGCGCGGCACTCCTTGGTGGACTCAATGGTCGGTACGACACCTCGGTCAGCTGGGCGGACCGGGTGCTGGAGTCGATTCCAGGTCTGAATGTCGCAGGGGTTTCCACGTTCTCCACGAACGGAGAAATCGCTCTGTCGGTACCGAATCCGAACACGCTTGGGCAGAGCTTCGTCGACGACTTCGACGGTGCTGCGGAACTCCCGATCGCTCTCCGGGCACCGAACTGGATCCTCGGCAGCGCACCGGAGTTTAGAGACGGCGCCGAGTTGGTGCTGCCAGACGTGGTCGACGAATCAACAGCCGGTTCACTGGTCTGGCAGCACACCTGGGTACTACGGTCGCCTTCGGGGGACAGTCTCGGGGTGCACGAAGGTCTATTCCCCCGTGCGGACATCGACAACCAGATCAGAGTCGCGGGGTCCGAGGTGCGTGAGTCTGGCCTCCTTCTCTCCCTCGGCTCTAGTCTGTCAGGTGCTCCCCCTGGCTGGCGATCGGTCACGACACCGCTATCGACGAACGGCTTGGATCTTACGAAGACCGAATTTCTGGAGTTCTACGCGGCGGGCGGTCAGAGCCTCTCCCTTGTCATCGATCTCGGAATAGTCAGCGAAGACGCGTTTTTCGTCGATGATCAGGGAAACACCGCGGGCACGCGGTCCGACGGGAGGCCATGGGGACTCGGTATGCTCGATCAGGAAGCAGACCCACGCCTTGGGGAGATCTGGAGTGATGCCCGAGATCAGGTCGGGGTGTGGGACAAGTCGTGTCTGGCCGAGCGCGGCAGGATCTATCCGATCGGTGATCCGAGCGCGGTATGCACCAGGGGCAACGGCCGTCCCGACACGGAGGACGTCGATTCCGACGGGAATCTCGACACAGCGGAGCGACACCTGCGGTACGTCGTGGAGCTGAGCGGCAGCTCGCCGTTTCTCGAGCGCACCACCCAGGAGACTGGGACGGGCTTCCAACTTTACCGGGTGCCGATCCGTGGTTCGGGTGCGGTCGAGGTCGGCGGCGCGATCTCTGATGCCGACCTCCGTGCCGTTCGGCACCTCCGCATAACGGTGTCGGGAGCCGGCGGTGAGGTACAGCTCGCGCGGATGCGTTTGGTCGGCTCACGGTGGATCAAACGGGCGGGCGGGGGCGTGCTCGATGGGATCATCGGCGACACGCTTTCTATTGGCGGCCGGCTCGAGGTCTCCACGGTCTCGGTCGTTACGGAGGGAAGCGACTATGTCTCGCCTCCCGGAGTACTCGAGGAGATGGCCGACCCGACGCAGGCTTTCATCGGGCAGGGAATCGAATTCAATGAAAAGTCGTTGGGGCTCGTATTCGAGGACGTGCCCGATCAAGGTCGGGCTGAGGTCTATTTTCGCTTTCCACAGCGCCCGAGGGATTTTCTGTCGTATCGTGAGGCCCGCCTTTGGGCGGTCGCCCGCTCAGGGGATTTCGGCACGACCCGCGGCAATCGATTCTTCTTCAAGGTCGGGAGTGACTCCGAGAATTTCTATCTCTTCCGGACCGCTCTGAGCCCTCCTGTGTCGGGCGGATTGACGTCGGCCGACTGGCTTCCGGAGGTCGTAATCGATTTCACCCAATGGCTGGACCTGAGACGTCGGGCAGAGGAATTGCTGTCGACGGCGCCCCCGGCGCCCGGCGATCCTCCGGTCCAGGTCTGGTCGACTGACTCGACGTATGCGGTCGTTCTGGGCGATCGTGGTCGGGCGCCGAACCTGGCAGCGGTGCGGGAGCTCTCCATGGGCGTCTGGAACGAGAGTGGTCTCCCCTCTACCGGCGAGATCTGGATCGATGAACTTCGCCTTGGCCGCCCCGTTCGGGACCCAGGCTTCGCAGGTTCCTTCAACGCTGAATTCGACGCTGCCGGCGTCCTCGTGACCCGCCTGAACTTCACGGATCGCGGTGCGTTCTTCAGACAACTTGGGGATCGGGCGACCTACCAGAACGACCGCACGCTGAACCTCTCGTCAGCGCTGGCTATCGATCGCTGGCTGCCGAGTGGTTGGGGATTGGACATCCCGGTCACCTTCGATCTGGCAAAATCCAGTCAGGCTCCGGTCCTCCTCGCGAATTCCGACGTTCGTGCCGATCAGATTGCAAGTCTGCGCAATACGGAAGCTAATCAGACTCGCGTCGGCATTTCCTTGCGGAAAAGGACGCAGACCGCGAATCCCGTCCTCAGCTTCCTCTTGGACGGCCTCGACGCGCGAGCCTCTATGAGCAGCGTAGATGGTTCGACGGTCACGACAGAGAACGAGTCGACCACGTTAGATGCGGGGGTGGGGTGGTTCCGGGAGCCGGAGACCAAGGACTTCGGGATCGTCCCGGGTTTTGCCCAGGACGTGGTTCGTGCCGTATTGCCGGGATTTCTCGAGGACAAGATCGCAGACTCTCGTCTCCGGCTGACGCCTGTGCGTCTTTCGTTGGGGACGTCCTATTTCCAGCAACGCAGTGAGGTCTTCCGTTACGAAGAGATCGTAGTCCGCCCGGACGACGCACTCGCGATCGCGACGTTTGCCCCGCGCGAGTTGCTACAGTTTGCTGCAGACATGCGCCTGCGTCCGCTCGAGCCACTCACTGCCGACTTCACCTTCCTCTCGGTGCGTGATCTTCTCGAGCCGGTGAAGGCCAGCGCGGATATGGATGTGCAGGAGCTGATTGAGGCGGAGCGAGCTCGGCTCGCGGGCCTCGATCTCGGCTGGGAGACGAATCGGACGCTACGTACTGACTTCGTCTACCGCCCCTCCATCGTATCCTGGCTCAGGAGTGACATCGACTGGTCTACGGTCTATCAAAGCGATCGGAATACGAACTTTGTCGAGCGCAAGACCGCGGGGGCTGACACGACCACGGTGCTCGCCCGAAATGCCCGCGGCCAGCGCGATTGGGGGGCTACGACCGGCGTGAATCCGTCTGCACTGGCAGTCGCCTGGTTCGGGGAGGCGTCCGATGGTGACGATCTAGCGGTCGCACAATTGCGTTCGATCGTCTCCGCCGTCCGTCCAATTACGGTGACGTATCGTGACGGGATCACGTCGCGGTTCAATCGTGCCCCGGTTGATCCACGTTTCGATTATCAGTTGGGCTGGGGCGATTTCGACACCTATCGGTTCATTGATGCGGACACTGCTGCCTCCCTCACTGATCGATCCAGCTGGCGGATCGCGTCGGGAGTGACACTGCCCGGAGGTGCCGGTATTCAGGTCGGGTACATGGAGAGCGACGCGGAGACGATCGACACACGGAGTGACCGTCGGACGGTTCAGAGAAATTGGCCCGACGTTCAGGCGACGCTCCCAACGCTCCGGCTGCCGAGCTACACTGGGATCCAGGCGATCAACCTCTCGACCGGTGTTGTGAAGACCAAGAGAGAAATCGAGTTCGGAGGCCGGGCGCTACAGCGGCGCTTTGACTCGGACACGCAGGTTCCACTGGACGTGTCCATCCAATGGTGGCGGACGTTGGTAACGACCTACCGTGGCGCCTATCGCAACGGGACTGGCGTTGATCCGACCGGTGACACGGAACGAGAACAGGTGAGCCACCGTGTTTCACTCAATACGCAGCTTCTCCCTCCAGTCGCGATCGCCCGTCGCCTGGATCGACCGATCAGCCTGTCGCTCATCGGCGCCTACCGGTCAGATTTGAATTGCCGCGTCACGGTCACTGGAGACGATTGCGTCGCGTTCATTGACCTGGTTACGAAGACGGCGAGCATGTCCATGAACACGAGCGTTGGGGGCTTTGAGTTTGGCATTCAGTTGAGCTATGACGACCGCCAGTCCTTCGTGGGGCAGCAAACGGGGTCCACGCAGTTCCAGGTCGGAATCTTCGGTCAGCTCGATTTCGCCGCAGGGGGCCTGCCGATCGGGGGCAGATAGAAAGCTAGTTCATACGTGCATGGGAGAGCCCAGGGTGACCTGTCATCCTTGCCCATGCATGATGCCGAAGCTAGGTCGCAGAAACGCGCGGAAAGGAGGTCGTTCACTCCTTTCTGATATTTGTCCTGAGCGTCAAAGAAGCCACGGATGGTAGCAGGGCGTGCATACGGAATTCCCGACGGGGTCTGGGACAGCTCTCGAAGGATCGTCTTACGTGGTGACATGCGGTTCGGTGTTTCTGTGGGACGTTACAGGGTGCTATTTCTTGAATGGTCCTGCGGCACTGAGAGTTGCGAAGTGTCATCACTGGACGGAGCCTCCCGGCTTCGCGAGGATGGTGCGGTTACCGTCTACCGGAGCTTGGTGTGCCTGAAGATCTCTTGACCCCGTTGTTGCTTGTGGGCGCTGGCCTGATCGCCGGTACGATCAATTCGATCGCCGGGGGCGGGTCTCTTCTGACTCTGCCGCTGCTCATCTTCCTGGGTTTGCCCCCAACGATGGCGAATGCGACGAATCGCATCGCGATCTTCATCGGTGGAGTGGGCGCGACGGGCAGTTTCCACAAACGAGGACTGATCCCGACCGAGTGGGTGAAGTTTGCGCTTCCTCCGGCCTTGGTGGGTGTTGCGCTCGGGACCTGGGGTGCCATGACGATCGGCGACGTCGCCTTCGAACGGGTGCTCGCGGGTGTCCTTGTCATGGCGGCCGCTTGGATGATCTGGCACCCGGTGAAGTTTCCAACGGGAACCGAGATCCTAGCACCCGCCCCAGAGAAGAGATGGATCCGTCGCGGGGCGTTCTTCTTGTTTGGCTGCTACGGTGGCTTCATCCAAGCAGGGATCGGATTCATGTTTCTGGCGCTCCTTTCAGCCAATGGATTGGACCTGGTTCGTGGCAACGCTGTGAAGGTGCCGCTGATCCTAGCTTTCACGGCCCTGGCGATCCCGATCTTTGCCTACGCCGGGCTGCTCGACTGGACCGCGGGACTGACCCTGGCCGCCGGCCAATTCTTCGGTGCCAAGCTGGGAGTTCACCTTCAGGTTCTGAAGGGACAGGCATGGGTGCGGAAGGTACTGACCGTGGCGATCGTCGCTTTCGCGATCAAGCTCGTTCTCGGCTGACTTCGTCTTCGCCCGGGCTGTAATAGCGACGCCCCGGCCCGCCGCAC
>JAPKBW010000020.1 GCA_028823235.1 Longimicrobiales bacterium
TGCGCCCGACAGGATTCGAACCTGTGACCTCGTGCTCCGGAGGCACGCGCTCTATCCAGCTGAGCTACGGGCGCTTTGACGTACTCTTCTCAGAGTTACTGGCTTTTCGACCTCATCGGCCATTGTCCACACTCCGGGGTGTGAACGTTTTGTGCGCATGTTGAGAGGCTCTGTTTCGCCTCTCGAAACTCACCGACCTACAAGACGCGGAGTAACATAGTCCCAGCGTCGGCCTGTTGGTAGGAGGTTTTCAACGTCCCAAACGCTCTCCGTCTCGTGGTTGCCGCAACGTCTGCATCTAACGGGTGATTCCTTTCCGTTGCCCAATTACCCCGGTAGGCGGGCCAAAGACTGTCCTGCTGCGGATCCAGGTTCGCCAATCGGCAGCCTTAATCAACCTCCTGTGAGATCAGCCACCGAGCCGATAGGAAATCCCCGTCTGGAACACGACGGGAATCACCAAGGCTTCAGTGTCGAAGAGGACCGAGCCCCGGACCTTCAAGGGGAACTGGATCTTCCCGCTACCCAGCACGGTGCCCACCGCGACGTTGAGGCTCGGATCGGTAAATCCATCAAAAATGTGGGCTCCGATGGCGATTTCGCCGAACCATGAGTGATTCTCACCCATCCAGAATCGAGTGAAGCCGAGCAGCCGCAGAGCCTTGGCGTCCCCCCTGAGCTTCTCGCCGTCGCGCGTAACGTCATACGCGAGGAGGTGATGGAGACCACCTTCCAGACCCGCCTGAAGGCCGGATCGGCTTTCTCGCCGACCAAACACCACCTGACCGCTAAATGCGTACGAGACCGGGGCTGGGTTGTACACCCCGCTACGAAGCCAGTCCACCGCATCGACCGCCGTATACCCCACATCTCCCGTGACCTCTATCGCTATCTGGCCTGAGACGTCCATGGAGATGCCGAACGAGGCAAGAAGGACTAGGGCCGGCATCAGCTTTCGCACGAGGTGCTCCGTAGAGTTATTGGCGAGACTCAGGAAAGATACGGCGATCTCCACCCGAAATGACGTTGGAAATCCCCTGACCTGCACACGCCGAGCAAGAACTGGAGCACAAAGGTCGGCGCCCGCCGCTGGATTGCGACGGGCGCCGTCAAAATGAGCGCGCGGAATAAGCCGAGTTCTGTCCCCTTTCGGGGGAGGATCATTCATCTAGGGTCGCTGTTGCCAGCGACCTCAAGCAGCCTACCCGGGACTCAGACGGAGCGGGCAACTCCTCGTCCCCTATTTGGCCTTGCTACGAGTGGGGTTTACCGTGCGACCTCTGTTCCCAGCGGCCCGGTGCGCTCTTACCGCACCTTTTCACCCTTGCCTGTGCCGCAAGCGGCCATCGGCGGTCTACTTCTCTGTGGCACTTTCCGTCGCCTCACGACGCCCGGGCGTTACCCGGCACCCTGCCCTGTGGAGCTCGGACTTTCCTCCCGTGGCCGAAGCCACCGGCGATCCTCACTCGCCACGCTCAATAGGAAAACTGACGCCTAAGAGACCGGACAGCCAGACGTAGAGCGTATTCCAGGCCCACCGGAACGAAGCATGGGTCTCGCTCCGACCAGTGGCCTTGGTCTTCAAATGTCCGGGACCCACCAGGCTCCAGCGCAGCCAAGTACGCCTCTGCAGCTGAGGGCACGCTCAAAAAGATGAACAGCCGCCCCTCGCCTCGCCTCCTCAGGCCGCCTATCCTCGCGGCATGACATCCCCCGCCTACGACCTCGATGCGGTGCGCCGGAAGATCCCGATCCTCCGGACGCACATCCCCATGAACAATTGCTCGCAGGCACCTCAATCCGAAACCACGCGGGCCGCAGCCGACGCTTACCTGACCTCGTGGGCAAACGACGGGATGGACTGGGACTCGTGGATAGCGGAAACCGACGCCGCCCGAGCGGAGTTCGCAGCGTTCGTCGGGGCTGATCCGTCCGACGTGGCGGTCGCAACCTCGGTCTCGCAGGCCACTGCAAGCGTCGCAACGGGGTTGGAGTGGTCCAGCGGCCGCGATCGTGTCGTCGCGAGCGGTGGGGAGTTTCCGACGGTGGGACATGTATGGCTCGCTCAGGAGCGTTTGGGTGCGTCCGTCGACTGGGTGCCGGTCCGCGACGGTGCGATGGAACTGGCCGACTACGAGCGCATGATCGACGAGCGCACGCTCGTCGTGTCTGCCTGCCGTGGGTAC
Organism: Longimicrobiales bacterium; assembly: GCA_028823235.1. NCBI lineage: Bacteria > Pseudomonadati > Gemmatimonadota > Longimicrobiia > Longimicrobiales > Longimicrobiales bacterium. Next base: position 2,187 of record JAPKBW010000020.1, read on the forward strand.
TACCAGACCGGCTTCAAACAGGACATCTCAGCGATCGCAGAGCTCACGCACGCCAAGGGCGCGCTTCTGTTTGTGGACGCCTACCAGACGATGGGGAGTGAGCGATTCGATGCTCCTGCTTCTGGGGCAGACTTCGTCACCTCCGGAAACCTCAAGTTTCTGATGGGAATCCCGGGCATCGCCTTCCTCTGGATCCGGCCGGGTCTGGCCGAACAGCTCCGACCAACGATTACCGGATGGTTTGGGCGCGAAAATCCCTATGCATTCGATACGCAGACCCTGGACTGGGGCGTCGGAGCCCGCCGGCTCGATACCGGTACGCCACCGATTCTGGAAGCGTACGTAGCGCGGGCTGGCATGCGGTGGCTTCGCGAGATCGGACTCGATGCGATCGGGGAATGGAACGCCACTCTTGGGACCCGATGTGTTGAGGGTGCGGTCGAACGGGGACTGACCGTCCTTGGACCGACCGACCCGGTGAGACGCGCACCGACCACTGCGATCCACTGCGAAGAAAGCCATGCTGTCGAGGCGACATTGCGCAGCCAGAACATCATCGCCTCGGCCAGGGGTCACGCGATCCGACTCGCGCCGCACTTCTACAACACGACCGACGACGTGGACCAAGCACTCGACGCACTGGCGGAAGCCATGAAGACCACATCGTGAGGGCCGCCTGATGACGCCGCGCGAAACCTTCGGTTCCCGCATCGGCGTCCTCGCGACGATGGTCGGTCTGGCGGTCGGTCTCGGGAACGTGTGGCGCTTCCCTTATATGGTCGGGCAGTTCGGGGGCGGCGCCTTCATTCTTCTTTATCTGGGAATCGCCTTTCTAGTCGCGATTCCGGCGCTCATGGGCGAATGGTCGATCGGCCGACACACCCGACTGGGGACACTCGGCGCCTTCGAAGAGATCGGTCTGCCGGGCGGTCGATACTTTGGCTGGCTGCTCGGCGGCATTGCATGGGTAGCTGTCGCATACTATACGAACGCCATCGGTTGGGTGGCCTACCACGCCCTGGCACAAGCCGCGACCGGCATCGGCATGGGTTTCGACGCCTCCGCCATCCTCCCGCCGGAGACCGGCCTTTCACCGAAGTCGATGACATTGCAGATCTTCTTCACTGCTGCGGTGCTCGCGACCCAGGCAGCGGTGATCCTCCGAGGCGTCCGCGCCGGCATTCAGAAAATATCGATGATCGTGACTCCAGTCCTGTTCGGGACGTTGCTCATCATCATCGTTCGATCAGTGACACTCCCCGGCGCGGGGGAAGGGGTCGCGTGGCTGCTCTCTTTCGACTTCTCAGCGCTAACACCGACCGCGGCCATCGCCGCCCTCGGCCAGGTAGTGTTCTCGGTCGGACTCGGCGGGACGCTGATGGTCGTCTATGGCTCGTATCTGGGCGACGAAGTCGACATCAAATCGAACGCGATTTTTACGGTTATCGGGGATACGGGGGCCGGACTGCTCGCGGGACTGGCCATCTTCCCGGCGGTGTTCGCCTTCGGGATGGAGCCCGGGGCCGGGCCGGGGCTGCTCTTCGCGACTTTGCCGCAGGTCTTCGCCCAGTTGCCCTTTGGGTGGGTGTTTGGCTTCCTCTTCTTCGCGGGGCTGTTTGGCGCTGCGCTGCTGTCGGGAATCGCCGCATATGAAGTCATCGTCGCGGGCTTCACCGACCGCCTGGGGTGGACGCGGAAGAAAGCGACCTGGACCGTATACGCCGTGTCGATGGTCCTGGCGCTCCCGCCGATGATCAATCTCGAGATCTTCGTGCCATGGGACCTCACGTTCGGGTCGGGGGGTCAGACGTTCGGCGCTCTGGTTGCGGTGGTCACTGTGGGATGGACCATGAATCGCGGCACGCTGCTCGAGCAGATCGCGGGCGACACGCCCTCGGGGGCGGACCGAGCATTAGTCCACTGGCTGAGGTGGGTGGTCCCAACCGCCGTGATGACTGCAGCCGTGTGGTGGCTCCTTACCGATGTGCTGGGTATCGTCGGGGGCGCCTGATCGGGCCGACATTCCGTTTCCTCACTCTAGATGACTATGCGACTCTCCGTGGGTTTTCTCTCCGCTCGCCTCCTCGTTCTCGTCCTCCTCGCGCTGGCCGGAACGGCGAGCCAAGCGGCAAGCCAGTCCGACGCGACGGTCGTCTATCTGGTCCGCCACTCGGAACGTGCAGAAGACGGATCGGATGATCCGCCCACTTCGGCCGAGGGCCGTGAACGGTCAACCCTGATCGCATCGATGCTCGCGGACGCGGATCTGACCCAAATACACACGACAGATCTCAAGCGCACCCGACAGACGGGCACACCGACGGCAGAAGCTGCGGGAATCGACTTCATGCTCTACGACCCGGGCGACCTCCAGAGCTTCGCAGACGAGCTAAAGGCGACCCCGGGACGACATCTGGTGCTCGGGCACAGCAACACCACGCCGCAGATGGTGACGGCGCTCGGTGGTGATCCGGGTTCGGACATTGAAGAGATGGAGTACGATCGCTTCTATATCGTGACGTTGACGGATGCCGGAGCCAGTACCGTTCTGATTCGCTTCGGCGCTCCGTTCGGCGGCTAGGCTCACCACCTTTGTGAGCGGACGATGAGCCACGACGCGGTTGTCGTCGGTGCGGGTCCCAACGGCCTGGCCGCGGCAATCGAGCTGCAGCGAAATGGCGTCTCGGTCCTCCTGCTCGAAGCGAACCATACTGTCGGAGGTGCGGCCCGAACCGAGGAACTGACCCTTCCTGGCTTCAAACATGACGTGGGCTCCTCCGTGTATCCGCTCGGCATCGGTTCTCCGTTCTTCGCGTCACTCCCCCTGGCTAAGCACGGACTCGAATGGGTCCACCCAGACCTGCCTCTCGCCCATCCACTCGATGGCGGCCGCGCAGCGACGCTGGAGCGAGACCTAGAAAGCACGGCCCGCGCTCTTGGTGGGGACTACGCCGCGTACATGCGATTCGTCGGTGACTTCGTTACGGAGTGGCCGACGTTCATCGAGCATGTGCTGGACCGTCCGACCCGTCTTCCACGGGCCCCTCGTCTCATGGCCCGGTTCGGTGCAGTCGCCCTCTCGTCAACGACGAAAATTGGGCGCCGATTCAAGACGGAAGAAGGCAAAGCCCTGCTGGCTGGGAATGCGGCGCACTCCGGAGTTGAACTGGAAGCAGCGTTCGGAGGGGCCGTGGCTACCACGCTCATGGCCGCCGGCCATGCGGTGGGTTGGCCCTTCCCGAAGGGCGGCGCCGGGGCACTCACATCAGCCCTCGCCTCGTACTTCCTGTCACTCGGCGGAACGGTCGAGACCGGTCGAAGGGTCGCATCGCTCGACGATCTCCCTGGCGCGAAGGCCACGCTGCTCGGTCTGACCAATGGTCAGATTGGGCATCTGGCTTACGACCGGCTTTCTCCCCGAAAGCGAGCCAACCTCGCTGGATGGACGTACGGCCAGGGCGCGTTCAAAGTGGACTGGGCGCTCGACGGTCCGATTCCGTGGGAGAACGCCGACGTGCGCCGGGCGGGCACGGTGCACGTTGGCGGGACATTCGAGGACATAAGAGCAGCCGAATGGGACGTCACCCGCAACAAGATGAACAACCGACCGTTCCTGCTGCTTGCTCAGCACACTGTGTTCGACCCCTCGCGCGCGCCCGAAGGCAAACACACGGTGTGGGCCTACTGTCACGCACCCAGTCGGGCGCAGGGCGAAGCGGGCGAGCGCTTCGTGCTCGAAGCCATGGAAGCTCAGATCGAGCGGTTCGCACCAGGCTTTCGTGACCTCATTCTGGGTCGCGCGGTCCACACCCCGTATCAGTTGGAGACTTGGAATGAGAATCTGCGCGGTGGGGACCCGAACGGGGGCGCGTTGACGATCAACAACGTGCTTAGTCCCGCTCGGCTCAGCCGACGACCCTGGCACCTGCCATTAAAGAATTTTTACCGGTGCTCGGCTTCAGCGCCACCCGGTGGCGGCGTGCATGGCATGGTTGGCTACCACGCCGCACGGGCCGCCCTACGGGACACGTTCGGAGTCCGGTAGCTGCTGCCTGCGTCTACCTGAGTGCGGGTCCGTCGCCCTCTTCAGACACGCCCATTCTCGTCATTCACCCCCGCCCTGCTCCGACACGGGCGCACCACTCACGGCATCGAAGTGTTCTGCAAACCAGTCGAACATCCGCTGCCAGTGATCGTCGAAGTCCTCGGCGCTACTGGAGCGGCCAGCTCCATGACCGCCGGCCGTATAGTGGACCCAGACCACCTCTTTCTCGAGACGACGCATGGCATAGTACATCTCTCGCTGGTTTGTCGCGGGGACGTTCCAGTCGCCTTCGCCGGACAGCATGAGAAGCGGTGTCTCGATGCGGTCGGCGAACATCACGGCCGAGTGGTCAATGTACTTCTGCGGTTGCTCCCAGAGCGACGCGCCGATGCGATCCTGACCGACCTCGGCAGCCGCATAGTTCCGTGTCGTGATTTTGGGTGAGTCCCCGAGGAAGGAAATCATGTTCACCTTCCCGGAGACATTAGCAGCCGCCGCGAAGCGGTTCGTCTGAGTGATCAGCAGGTTAACTGCGTAGCCGCCGTAGCTCTGCCCATAGACGCCGACCTGATCGGCATCGATGAGGCCACGTTCGATCAACGTGTTGATCGCGTTCGGGACCGCCTTTAGCCATGCCTCCCCAGGATACCCTTCCTCGAACTGGACCGACGGACGAAATCCGAACCATCCCTGCGAGGTAATCAGGTTCATGTTCTCGTTGAACCCGTTGTCGAAGAACTGCTCGTACACCTCGGCAACAAGCGGATACTTCTTCGTGGGATCGTAGTCGACCGGGTAGTAGAGGATGCCGTAGAGGGTATTTCCGTCCACGTCGAGATACTCGACGAGCTCCGTCTTCGAGATCGAAACGTCCGCGAGCTGAGGATTGAGCTCGGTGAGACGGGTCGGGCCATCGAACGCATCTCCCATAGCCCAGACATCATCGGGACGATCTCCGTCGGACATCGTGTAGGCGACGGTCGACCCGTCAGCGGAAACGCGCCACCCGCGATACAGATTTGCGTCCAACATCAATGTCTCTATGTCACCTGACTGTACATCGAGTCGCCTGAGTCCCCTCTCCCACCGATCCGCTGCTGAATACGAGAAGTAGATGGAACGCCCATCATCACTCCAGTGAAGGACGCTGCGTCGAGGCCGATCGTCTTCATCCTTCTCGAGCGTGAGCAAGGTCTCCACCTCTCCTGCTCCGACGTTCAGCAGGTGCCAGCCCTTCGACGACGTGAGCAACAGGCGATCACCCGCATTGCTCCACCGATCGACCGAGAAGCTGATCTCGGCGGTATCGCCGGGGATCTCACGGAGGCCCTCGGTCACGTCGATGGCTTCATCCATCTCCAGATCTCGAATGAAGACCGTCCCTTCCTCAGCATAGGCGTAGGCCGACCGATCATCGTTCCATCGAACATCGACTCGTTCCTCGGACGGCTCGACGAGCACGACCGGCTCACCGCCGTTGAGATCAAGTGCGTACAACCCGTAGTCCGTGCCATCACGGCGAGTGTACGAGGTCTTCGTCCGCACGGACGTCGAGTAGGTCATCTGCGACCCATCGAGCGAGAAGCCGACACCCTGCGGGACCACGTCGTCCAGCAGCTGTCGCACCGATCCGTCTTCAAGCGTTACGAGGGCTGTAATCTGTTCGTTCGCGATGTTGCGAACGTCGTCCCACGCCAGGAAATCGTTGCGGGAATCCTGCACGATGACGGGTGCGCTGGTGAGGCCATAGAACGCGTCCCGCGCTCGTTCCGCCCATCCGGCGGCCCTGAGAGTGACGAGTACCGAATTCCCATCGGGCATCCAGGCGATGGGGGAAGACGACGCAATCGCCAGTGAGGTGTCGAGCGAGCGAGTCTCGGCGGCGCCTGTATTCGCATCGTACACGCGGAGATGGAACGCGACACCGTCGTAGGACAGATACGCAAGGCGTTGACCGTCAGGCGACCACGTAAAATCACTGAGTTGAGAAGGCTCTTCGTGCAGCCACGTGCGATCACCGTTTTGTGTGTCGATGACAACGGCGGTGACCAGCGACGGGGCGACGTACGTGGGGTCCCCATACCGCTGGTGATCGACATCTGTCCGGCCGCGCCGCGTCCGAACGGTGACCGCAATACGTCGCCCGTCCTCGCTCATCGCCGCGATCTGCGGGGACCGCACGTCCAGGGCCAGCTCGGTGTTGAAGTGGACGGACTGCTGCGCAGACACTTTTGCCACCGGAGCGGAAGCCCCGACTGCAAGGATGACGAGCAGGCGCGTGATCATCGCTCGGCGGCGGTACGGCATAACGAACTCCTCGATGGTGCTCCCCGCGCTAGATGAGGCGCCGGAATGGGCGAATAATCTAGGCGCCCGCAAGCCGGAGCACATCATGGCACTTCTCGTTCTCCCGCAAGCCATTGAAGGCAATGGTTCACCCGGAGGCACCGATCAGTCCACGACCGATCCTCCATGGACGCCTCGACCCACTCGATCGCCGTGTCATCTTGGCCCTCCTAGGCAGCGACATGTTGAACAAAAACGGCGGCTCCGATCAGGCAAAGAACGCCCAGAATCATGCCGTGTCGTCCCATGCCAGCTTAGACACCCCGCGCGGCGAATCCAGAGCTTACAGTACGCTCGCCCTGCTTGTTCACGAACAGCCCTTCCACATCTTCGCTGGCCTCCACCATCGTCATGCCGTCGGCAGTCCCCATAACGAGGAGCGCTGTGGCATAGGCATCGGCCCCCATCGCGCTTGGATGCAACACACTCACGGATGCCACCTCCTGAGGTGACCGACCAGTCCGCGGATCCACGATGTGGTGATAGGTCCGGTCGTTCGTGAAACTCCGCATGTAGTCACCCGAGGTCGCGAGCGACACTCCGTCGAGTCGCACGACAGTCACAATCCCCTGCTCGTGGTCCGGGTCCTGCACACCGACGGTCCACGGATTTATCCCCGACCCGTCGGCAGTTGCGATGTCTCCGCCCGCATTGACCATCACCCGCTCGGCACCGGCGCGAAGAAGCACGTCTTTGGTGCGATCCACAATGAAGCCCTTCGCGATCCCATCCAGCGTTACGGACATCCCGGGGCGCTCAAACGACATGACATCGTTCTCGATTCGGAACGCTTTGTGATCGACCAACTCGAGTATCCGCTCGACCGAATCGTCCGAAGGCGGGCAGCCGTCCCGCAGGAAGCTGGACTCCACCAATGAGAGAAGGGGCGCGACCGTAACATCAAAGGCGCCTCCACTCCGAACGCTCATAGCCTCCGCGTCGGCCACCACGAGAGTCAACTCGTTGGGCACTCTGTCCAGGCGACCCGTACGGTTGAGAAGACTTACCGGCGTATCGTCACGATGTCGACTTAGGATCGACTCTAGTCGATTCATCTCGGAGAATGCCGAGGCAATCATCGCGCGGGCGCTGGCCTCATCCGGGTGCACGACCGTCAGGGTCACGAGCGTGCCCATCTGCGTCCGCGTCTGACTGACACGGTGCAGGCCGGCTTCTTTCAACAGACTCATGGTCAGTCGACCACCAAACGCGACGGACACCCCTGCCACCGCGACGATCCTGAGCGCATCTCGTCTCGAAACAGTTCGATTAGTCATCGACTGCCTCGGGTGCCGACTCGGCCGTCAGCTGAATGAGTCGCGGTCGAATGACATTCATGTCGTGACGACAGACGCCCGCCTTCTGAATGAGCTGGACCTCACACACGTTGCAGCGCACGCACTCATGGAAGTCGATATCCGGTCCACGAATCGCTCCCGTCGGGCACTTCTGCTCGCAAATCTTGCAGTGCCCGCACTGCTCTACGCGCTCGATCCTCTTGAGTGAGAGCAACGAGAGCACACCGAGCGCCGCTCCGAGGGGGCAAGCATAGCGGCAGTAGAATCTCGGAATTACAACCGACGCAGCGAGAAACACGGCTGCAATCGTCCACAATAGCACATCGCTGCTGCGAAAGAACACCGTGCCGAAAGGCTCAAAATACTGATAAAGGCTCACGCGACTGCCCGCGAGAGCGGGTAACACGATGACGGCCAACACCACGTACTTCGCGTAGACCGCCTTGTCGTGGATCGCTTGTGTCAGCGGGCGCTTGAGAGACTTCGGCACGAACCTGTCAATGAAATCCTGCAGGGCACCGAACGGGCAGAGGAATCCGCAAAAAACGCGACCCCAGACAAGCGTCGTGATCAGTGTGAAGGCGACAATGAGCAGCAGTGGGATGTCACGCAGGTAGACACCCACACCTGCCCAGATACCGCTCGTAATGTGTGACACCGACAAGAAGCCACCGTCTCCGAAGCCGAGCCCGAACAGGGTGACCGTGAGGGCAACCCAGCGGAGGGATGGGATCTTCGTCGCGAACGCGACCGTCCCGAGTGCGAGGACCAGAAGCATCAACGCGACCCGAGGCCATGACGTGCCGGCGAGGGTTCGCTCCAGCAACGTCTCGTCCTCCGTCAGTACGAAATCGAGGTCGGCGGCCTGAGCGTCGTTCAGGTTCCTGGCCGGTATCACAGCGGCCGCCTCTCCGTCCCCGATCTCTCCGTCGGCAGCACCTGTCTCACCCGCCGCAGCTCCCGGGACCGAGTCGAGCACCTCCGCATCGGCAGCCACCTCGCCAGTCGCCTCTTCCGCCACCTCTGCAGTCGCCTCTTCCGCCACCTCGACCTCGTCCGGACCAGGAGTCTCAGAAGCGCGGTCAGCCGAGGCCCGTTCCTCAGCTGCCGCAAGCGACGCCTCCTCTGCAGCAAGGAGACGGGCCTCCTGGCTGACATACTCGATATTGTGAGTGCCCAGATCGCCGAGGTCATAGATGAGCGTAAAAGGCCTCGACATGTCCACCGCGCCGTCGACCAGCATGATGCCCACCATGGTCGCCTCACCGGAAACGATCCCCCCTGAAGGCAGTCCCATGCTCACTACATTGCGTGAGTCGACCTCTGTAACCTCACCTTCCTGCTCGACGGTCCACCCCTGTTGACGGAACAGACGGAGCCGTGATCCATCGACCGCGTAGAGGAGGAGATTTTCTCCTCCACCGCGACGCTCAGCCGAACGCAGAGCGCGCTCATAGAGCTGCGGGCCAAAATAGTACTCACCGAGACGATCATTTGAGATATGAGCGAGTGAGATCCCGGCGGTCCCTTCTCCGGGCTCGGTAACCACAAAGCGCTCGACAAAACCTCTTTGACGAAGCTCGAACCACGACAACCCCACCGGGTCGACGATGCCCGACTCCGTCGAGAGGTCGGGAACGCCTCCATATGCGGCGGCGACCCGGCGTGCAGAATCACGGACTCCTCTCGAGAGGGCCCGCACCGAAATTGATACACGGGAAATCCCCTCGATGTCGCCCCAGAGCTGGAATGGGTCACCGATGTGTTTGCCGGCATACTGCTCCTGGAAGCCGGGAGTCCGAAGAAAATCGCCCATGCTGCTCATGTACGATTCCTGATAATCAATGACCCGCATTCCAGTCAGCGTCCCGTCCGGCAGGATGCCTACCAGAGCTTCGATAGGCCCACTGTACCCGAACTGCTCGGGAGGGAGATCCGACGTCAGGAAGACGTATCCGTGCACGACCTCGGTGGCCTCAGACGTGCTGTGATAGCCGGTAAGAACGGGTGGATCGCCTGCGACCTCGGAGAAGCGATCAGCCCCGGGCATGACGGTGCGCACCAACGACTCGCGGACACCCCGTACACGTTGGCCAGACACCGTCACAGCGCTGGCCACGAGCAGCATTGTTGTGGCTCCTGCGATCAGACAGGAGCGCAGGCACAGGGTTCGGAAGTCCGTCATGCCGCGAGCATAGGTGGCCTTCCGGATCTCGGCAAACCGGTCGGCCAGACCTCCCCGACAACTCTACCGAATCGCACTCCGCCGAGAACGAGTCGGACACCACCATTGGCGGTCACGGCACGTACCGTCACTCCGTCATCACCTAGCGTGGTACCGGGCCACTTTCTGGTCCGATCCTGGATCGTGACGCCACGATCCTGCACTCGCGGCGCCTATCGAGATGCATGAACGAATCGACTTCATACTGGTGCGCGATTCCGCTGGAGCTGGGTCGGACGATTTGAATCATCGATACTTCAGGGCTGAGGTCATCGGTGAAAAGGGGGGGCACCGCGCCCGGCACCCCCCCTTCACTGTTTCCTCATCCGGCGTTCAGACCCGAGTGGTCTTCCAGATCAGTTCCCGTAGGCGCGTCGCGACGGACGACACTGTGGCCATGTACCAGGCTGACCCGTTCGGGGATTAACCGGAAGTAGCCGCGTGTCACGTGGGACGCGATCAGGATCCTCAGACGCCATATACGCGGTCATGGCTGCGAGTGTCGCGTTATGACGCAAATCGTCGAAGATCAGCTTGTCAAACGTGTCGATGTTCGTGTGCCACGTGTACTGGCGGTAGTCAGGATAGTTCGACTGGAAGCGGAACACGGGAATGGGGATGCACGTGAAAGCCATGTGATCACTGCCACCCCCAGGGCTCCGCCCGGCTCTACCGGGCAGCGGGATCCCCTCCGGGACACTCGGCGCATCGAGCTCGACCTGGTCGGTGATCTCGTTCGGCATCGACGAGAACCACCGTGCGAAGTGCGCACCGGCTCCAAGGAATCCCTGCATCCGAATGAAGTCGACTCTCCAGGTACCGTTGTCCTGGTTGAACCCAACCTGCATTCCATCCACCACTTCGGGGTGGTCTTCGCGGAAGGCCGTCGACCCGAGGAGTCCCTGCTCCTCCCCGCCCCAGTGACCCACGATGATCGATCGCCGCGGGTTCGGATACGTCGCCTGCAGGATACGCATCGCCTCCATCATCATGATGGTGCCGGTGCCGTTGTCCGTGGCGCCGGACGCGCCGTCCCATGAATCAAGATGGGCGCTCAACATCACGTATTCGTCAGGCAGTTCTGTACCGCGGATCATGCCGACGATGTTGAACGCTGGGCGATCCCCAGTGAATTCAGACTGCGCGTCCATTCGGACACGAGGCGCTTGGCCGCGCTCGGCCATACGAGCGAGTAGTCCGTAATCCTCACAGCTGAGGTGAGCCGTGGGTATCCGCGTCGTGTTCGCGGAGAAAATCTTGTCCGCACCCCAGGCATTGGACCAGCGTGACGTGAACAGTGCGACAGCGCCCGCCTCTTCGAGCCGAGCCTCGAGTCCGTCACCGATCGCACGAATCGACTGACCCCATGCACTCTGAGCCGCAGCACGCTCTTCCTGCATCCGCGCCCACGATGATTCCGTCGCGTGCTCAACCCAAGACTCGGGAGCTCGGCAGGTCGGCTGAGCAAACGAGATCGCCACCATCTTCCCGCGGGCCTGGGGGAGCCAGGCCTCAAACTCCGCTTCGTTGTTGAAGCGGGGGAGAATGACGACATCCGCGTCGACAGGTCCCTCCGTGCCGGGGCTCCAGGCCATGATCATGCCGGAAAGAGATCGGACTCGAGGCGAGATCAGGTCGATATGAGAGTAGCCTCGCTCCCAGCCACGCCAAGACCCCCACACCTCTTTCTCAACATCGATGCCCCAGTCGGCGTACTTCGACATTACCCAATCTCCGGCACGGTCGAAGCCGGTCGAGCCAAGCAGCCGGGGGCCGATCGAGTCGAGGAGCGCCTGCGCCAGATCAAAGATCTGCGAACCATCTTCCATCCCCTCCTGCCACATGCCACGGATCACTGGGTCATCCGTGGGGAATGTCTGAGCCTCGAGAGGCTGAGTCGTCAGGAGTATCGAAAGCCCCAGCGTCGCGAACCACGTCTTCTTCATGTTGCCCCCTGGTGCAGAAAATCGACGGTTAATCGGCAGGCCGGTTCAGGCCCCGGTGCGAAATCTACCCCGAATCGCCCGACTCGGTTTCCCTCTCCAGATCGACACCCAATCGACCCCCGACGCTGATGATCCTCATCGGCCGTGTTGCCGGTGAACCAGCCATGGAGGAGGACTTCCACATAGATCGGGGGCCAGGAGAGCGCCCCATGGTCATGGCGACGAGGGGGGCTCTCAGCAGCGTGGCTAAGGCTGATATAACAGCTTAAGAAACTGGGGGGTGACGGCACGGCGCGCGACGCCATGGGACGCACGAATCCATTACGGCGAAACGATGCTAGGGGTCAAGGAACGAGAATAGTCGAGCCGACCGTCTCTCTTGCTTCGAGGGCCCGGTGCGCGTCTGGCACGTCAGCCAGGTCGTAGCGGCCACCGATATGTGGTCGGATGTGCCCGTCCAAGATCATGCCGAAGAGTGCACCAATACCCTCCATCGTGTCCTCGGGCGTGGCGTAGTAGTCGCCCACCCTGGGCCGAGTCAGAAACAGGGATCCGTTCTTCGCGAGCACGAGTGGTGACATCGGCCCGACTGGCCCTGAGGCATTCCCGAAGGTGACCATCATCCCCCGGGGTGCCAGTGAGAGAATCGAGGGCTCGAAGGTGCTCGCACCGACCGAGTCGTAGGCGACGGCACACATCTCCCCATCTGTGATCTCGCGAACCTTCTCTGGGATATTCTCATCGCGATAGAGAATGACATGGTCACACCCATTCGCCCGCGCGATCTCGCCTTTCTCGGCCGTGCCTACCGTCCCAATCACGTTGGCGCCCAGTGCGCGGAGCCACTGACAAGCGATCAGCCCAACCCCGCCGGCCGCGGCCGTAAGCAACACATTGTCACCCGGCTGAACCGCGTAGGTTCGGCGAACCAAGTACTCGACAGTACAGCCCTTCACCATCACTGCTGCGGCCACCTCGTCACTGATGGCATCCGGAACGGGAACGAGCCGTGTAGCCGGCAGCACGCGTCGCTCGCAGTACGAGCCGATGGGCCCGTTGCTGGTGTAGCACACACGATCTCCAATGGAGACATCCGCGACGCCACCACCCACCGCTTCGACGACCCCAACACCCTCAGACCCTGGAGTGAACGGCGCCGCCACCGGGTACAGTCCCGTCCGGTGGTAGACGTCGATGAAGTTCAGACCTATGGCTGTGTGGCGGACAAGGACTTCGCCCTCATCAGGGGCGCCCGGGTCCTGCTCCACCCACTCCATGACTTCTGGACCACCCACTTCCTGAACGACAATCGCACGACTCACAGAACTCTCCTAGTTGAACAACGAGGGGGGATCAATCTATCCTCCCTGCCCACGAGCAGAAATCACGAATACGGAGAACCCAATGCGCGTAACACATCGACTTCTCTCGCTCTTAGCAATCGGAGCGCTCTTCACCGCAGTAGCCCTGGCGAAACCGACCAGCGCCGCCTCACAGGTGAACTGGGACCCGGTAGCTGACGGGTACCCCCAAACCGCTGCGGAAGAGAACGGGTTCAGCGCTCATACTCGTCACCTGGAGATGTGGGACTACCTTGAGGAGCTTCGCGAGGTCAGCTCGGACATGCGCCTCGGGACGTACGGGCAGACCCGGGAAGGTCGAGACCTCGCCTACGCGGTCTTCAGCCGTCCGCTGGTCGTAGAACCGTGGGAGGCGATGGCGCTCGGGAAGCCGATCGTTCTCTTCGCCGCCAATGTCCACGGAGGCGAGCGGACGTTCCGTGAAGGGCTGATGATCCTGATGCGGGACCTCGCGACGCCCGGAACCGACGCCAACGCGATGCTTGATCAGGTCACAGTGGTTGTCGCGCCTCAGATTAATCCAGATGGCTTCGAAGCCACCGTGCGGGGTCAGCGCGGAAACTCATGGGGCATAGACCTGAATCGCGACTACGTGAAGCTTGAGCATCCGACCATCCAGAACTACGTCCAGAATCTGATCGGCGCTTGGCGTCCGCATCTGTTAATTGATGGACACAACGGAGGTGCCCGGCCCTACAACCTCAATTACCAGTGCACGAGTCATTACGATTCAGCCATCGAACTGACACTCGCCTGTGACGACCACATCTTCCCGGCGATCGACGCGAAGCTGGAATCGGAAGGCCTCAGGGCGTGGTACTACTCGGGCGGGGATGAAGAAGAGTGGAATACCGGCGGCTCTCAGGTCAGGATCGGCCGGAACTACGGTGGCATGATTAACGGAGTCGCAATCCTCTTCGAGGCTCCCCAGCAGGAGCTCGAGGTCGGAGCGCGCGCGGGATACCTCGGCTATTACGCGACGTTGGAATGGGTGGCTCAGAACGGAGAGCAGCTCGTGAATACAGTCAACACTGCCCGAGCTGAGACGATCGCGATGGGGGCCGCGCCGAGCGGAAAAATTGCAGTCGCAATGGAGTACGCCGCAGAGGGCTACCCGGTCGATTACACCATCGTGCGGGGAGGAGGCTTCAACGCAGAACCCGGCGAGACCGTCGACACGATCGAGGTGACTGGGGCACGGCTCATGAAGAAGCCAGTCGCGATCCAGCTGCGCGACCGACCTTGGGCCTACCTGCTGCCGCGAGACGCTGAAGACGCGGTTGCTCTGCTGCTTCGCCACGGAATCACGGTCGAACGGCTCATCGAACCCGTGTCACTAGAGGTTCAGGCCTACACGGTCGAAGACGTCACCCACGAGCGGCAGTACAACCACTCGGCAGTGACCCGCATTCAGGTCGGAGAAGTCGTCACCCAGACTCGTGATTTCCCAACAGGTACCTACGTCGTGCCGACCGCCCAGAACCTTGGTCGCCTCGTGACCCACATGCTCGAAGTCGAGACCGAGGACAACGTCGTATACTGGAACACCATGGATGCTTGGGTGCCCAGGCCTGGTGCGCCGCAGGCGGGTAGAGGTCGCGGCAACGCGAACGCCGGGCCACCCTTGTCCCCGATCTTCAAGCTGATGCTGCCGGCGAATCTGAAGGCGTCGATGGTCGAAGCCCGCTAAGCCCTCAGCGGGCAGTCACCCGACATTCTGCGAAGCTGATACAGCGCATCGCGAAGCTGCGTCGGTCCTCGGGCGGGATCCCGAGGATCGACAAAGCTTCGATCAGTTCTCGCACAGAGATCTCTTCCGCTGGCTCGAACTGAACGAGCGCCACCCAAAAGGGGATCACCTCGTTCGGTGCTCGGAACTCGTACTTGTAGATCCAATCGAGCGCGTCCATCTCCCGAGTCAGTGTCGTATGATCGAGCTGGTCGCGCGGCCCAACGCCCATAGGTAGTTCGAGGATTTCGAACGAGAGGGCGTGATTGTCCCTCCAGCGGCTCAGCGCACGATCGATGTCTTCAAAGGATGCCTGCAGACGCAGAAGCTGCTGGGCATACTCAGCCAGAAGTGCATTGTTGTGCTTCACGCCTTTTCCCAGAGCGATCTCCATGTGCTCCGTGTATGCGTCGGCGTCCCCGGCTTGAAGCGCTTCCATCGCGAGCAGGTACTCCGTGTCGGCTTCGGCCGGATTGAGCGCGGCGACCACCTCAGCCATCTGGGTCCACTCAGCAGACCCTTGGTCGATCACCGCGCTCGACCTCGCGACCAAAAACTCACGCGCGCCGAGCGCGAGCGCGAGCACATAGATGACGATCAGCATCCGGAAGCGGCGATGCCACGATGCGGCGTCCGGAGCCAGTGCCATCAGAGCCCCTTCTGCGTCTGCTTGTCCGAAACCTTCCAGATGAACGAGTCCATGTAGTAGTGCATCAACCCGTACACGTAGATCATCATCTGCGAGAACAGCGCGTAACTGCTCGAATAGTCCAGTGCCGGGATTCCGAACGCAGCGATCGCCGGGTACGGCGCGAAATTCACGACCCCGAATCCGAACTCATCCAGCGGTCGATTGATGAGAAGCTGGAACACTACCGCGTACGCGATTCCTCCGACAAGGAACCAGCGCAGGTGACCCGGACCGACCAGCCTGCTCCAGAAGCCAGTGCGGAACGTACCCTTGTCCTGACTCTTCCTCATGAACGAATAGACCATCACGATGTACTGAACGCCGTGCATCAAACGGTGGGCGACCGCGTATAGCAGGATGGAGTTCGTGTTCCACGCGACGAAGTACCAAAGGAAATAGCTCGCTCCGATGAATGCGTACTTCACGGGGTTGATGATCGCCCCATCCTGAACTGTCCGGTACAGGTGGTACGCGTAGAAAATCAGGTAGCCGACCACGACGACCTGACTGAACACCAACAAACCACTCACGAAGTCGACCGACAGCGGAACCCGCATCCGATGCAGTTCGCGGATCCACAGGAACCTGAACATCGGGGCATTCAGGAACATGAATGCATAGAGAACGCAGTGAAGTCCGAGGTCCACGCGCCGCGTGTGTTTCAGCCCCGCCCCTGCTTTGAAATCGTATATCCGTGCCAGGCCGTGCTGCTGCATGATGCTGTGCTGGTGGTCCCAAGCAGTCACCAGCAGAAGCAGCGTGATGGGTGCGAATTGCAGGCCCATGATCGTGAAGCCGATGATCGCGATCGGCCCGATGATCAGCCGGTCCTTGAAACGCTCCCAAACGTCCGGCATACCGTAGGACCGCACCCAGCCCGCGTAGTGATGCGGAATGGTGATCCACAAATTGATGGACGCGACGGCGACGTAGGGTAGCCATGCCTGAAAACCAAGCGCGAGCGCAACCGCGAAGAACGGCAGGCCGAGAAACCAGACCAGGTCTGCTTTCGGACTGAGGATGTAGCCGGTCTTGAACATCGAGGAGGGATTCGAGGCGACCCGGGGCTCAGCCACGGAGATCCAGGAAAATAACGACCCGGAGGGTCGAAGGGACTACCCAGGACCGCATGCTGCCCATGACCTCGGCCGGTGGCCTAGTCTCTGTCCTGATCCGACACCCGACTGAACGCCTTCAGCACCTCACGCGTGAGGTCCCAGCGATTGAAGCCCTGGCGGCCGTAGTCGAGGCCACGACGAACGATGACTAGGTCGTGCGACGGCACAACAACGACATACTGGCCTCGATTTCCAGCGGTGGAATAAGCGTCAGCCGGGATGTCGTCCCGGGTATTCGGCACCAGCCACCATTGCCCTCCGTAATGTTCGCCAGTTTCCGCGGTGGCCGGCGCAGGCGTGCGGACGAAGTCGATCCACTCTTCCGAAATCAGTCGCTCGCCATTCCACGTACCGCCATTCAGGTATAGCAAGCCAAAACGTGCAAGGTCACGGGCGTTCGTGTAGACCTGACTGCTGAGAATGAAATCGCCAAAACGGTCAGCGCTGAGAAGTGTGTTCCGCATGCCGATCTTGTCGAGGAGCCGTCGACGCGGGAATTCCAGGTACGCCTGGTCGTCGCCCAAAGCCAGCTTCATGGCGTACACGCCGAGTAGAGTGTCGTAGTTCTCGTAGTCCCAGAAGGTCCCCGGCTCACGAATCAGCGCACGACTCCGAGCCCCCGTAATCGAACTCGCTCCCGCCCAGTAAGACATTCCCGAACCCGTCGCGTACTCGAGACCGCCATTGTCGATCGTCTCGAGCCCGCTGGACATGTTGAGCACGTTGCGAAGCGTGATTTCGTTCCGGGGGTCTGACTCCACAGCCCGGCCGCCGGGCAACCATGCGATTCCAAGAGGCTCGTCGAGGGACATCCTGCCTTCGTCTACCATCATCCCGATGAGCGTCCCTGCGATGCTCTTCGCCGTTGACCAAGTCCGAGTCTTGGTCGTCACCTCGACGCCCGGAGCGTAACGTTCATGCAGAATCTTTCCCTGATGTACCACCATTAGGCTCAGGGTGACCTGCTCAGGAGACTCACGCTCGAACGCCCACTCGGAAGCAGCATCGAGCGCCGCCGCATCGACGCCCGTCGGGAGAGATACCTCCTCCACCAGGTCACCATCGGGCCACGAGATCGACGCGGGGTCGCCGGGCACCAGAGCCATCACGAGTTCGGGCAGGGTCTCTATGTCTTCAAACGTCTGATCTGGAGCCATCACTACGCATCCGATTCCCTCGCGATAGGCCGCTCGCATCGTCGGCGTACCACCGGCTGCTCCGATTGCGACCGCCTGTCGCTCCCAGTCCACGTCGTAGTCTCCCCCCTGAGGAGATCCGACCGGCTGTGCGAGAAACGCGAGCTCTTGGTCGAAAACCTGCTCAAGCGACCGCTCCCCGGTGAACAATCCATTGCACATGAAAACCGCCTGCTGACCGTGGCGAATCATGTCGCGCTGCGGTCGCCAGTAGTCGTAGCTGTCTTCCTGCTGGCCGGCGATCGGAGTGGTGAGGACCGCCAAAGAGGCAAGTGTCAGCAAGTATGGAGTGTGGCTGCGGTATTTCATAAAATACGGCCCGTAAGGCGATACGACATGGGGAGGAACAGCCAACCTATGCGCCCCTTCCAAGCCTGGCCACGACCGAACTCGCTGCGTTCACGGAAGCGTAACGCCAGCTGGACATCGAGATACAGTTCCAGTCGGGGTTGTGAGCGTAGTCGCGAAGTCCACCGACCCGAGCCCTCAGATATCACGGTGGGGCAGCCTTGACGTGCTACGTGAACGCCACCTGGCCCCGGTAGCGTTCATGTCTCCGAAGGGAGGGGCTGGAAAAGAATCTTCGCCAAATTCAGCCAAGGCGAAAATCGACAACGCCGGCGATATCAATCGACGGGACCTGGCCTCACTTTTTACAAACTGACGGTTGAGGGCTAGGGGTGGACGTATCGGAGTAGCCAGTGCCATCGCAAGGGTTCCACATTCTGGTTCACGCCGCTCACGAGCTGATCGGTCGTTACCGCTCGCCAGCCATCGCGACGGCTCGGATCAAATCACTCAGCCGCGCTAGATCGCGCAGATCCAGCACCTCCCCAGGCGAGTGGCTATAGCGCCCGGGCCATGAGAGGCCCTGGTTTGGGGCCCCCCAGAACGTGAACCGAGTGCCGTCGGTGCCGCCCTGAGTCAGTCCCATCTGAATCGTGATCCCGGCCTCCCGGGCCGCTCCGAGCACTCGATCGCGCTCACGATCCGGTGAAACACCCGAATTCTCGGTTGCCCGAAGCACGGGTCCGTTCCCGAGCGGCGCAAAGGCAAAGTGGGGAGACTCGAGGGGGGTATCCGACGATACGAACGTATCGATCGAATAAATACGTCGGGTCGAGGTGGCGAAGCGCCGCGCCATCGCCGATGCGCCGACGAGGCCGCCCTCTTCGTGCACGGACCACGCGAAAATCACCTTGCCCGGCAGCGCCTCCGGATCGATCGCATTGATCGCGGTGAGCAGCGCCGTCGTCCCAGCACGATCGTCCAAGGCCCGCGCCACATAACGACTCCGACCCATCCGGAGTCCTTTCTTGTAGCTAGTCACGGACGAGCCTTCAGAGACACCGCGCGCCTCCAACTCAGCTCGGGTCAGACCGAACCAGGCCTGTTCCGGAGGAGGATTCTTTTCATCCGCCTGATCGCGTGTACGAAACACGCCCCGCAACGGCTCTTTGGCCTCGGCCTGAAGTGACTCCGTTTTCCAATGTCCGTCGATGTCGTCCCCGCGAGCGAACCGTGTGCTGGGTGCAGCCGGTGGACCGAAGTGCAGCAGTGCGGTCTGGCCCTCCCATGCCGAAGAAACAGCGCCACCGAGGCGGTTGAGAGAGACGACACCGTCCTCGTCAATCGATTCCACTTCGTAGCCGACCTCGTCCATGTGAGCCATGAACACCGTCGTGTCTCGGTCAGGACCAGCGGCAACCCAGATGTTGCCGATATCATCGACGACAGCACGGTCACGAGCCCAATCGGGTAGCCCTTCTAGGACGTACCTGCGCACCGACCACTCATGGCCCGGCGTACCGTAGAGCTCGACCAGATCTGTTAGCATGCCGGCCAGCTGGGAATGGACTGGATCCATGTGGGCCGTTCGAAGGGGAGCGGGAGCCGGCGCAGCCACCCAGCGCCCCGGGGCCGTAACACCCAAAGCCGTCGCGGCCGCCTCCAGCACCGATAGTGCCTCCACATCGCCCAGGACCTCCATATGGGCACCAGCAGACTTCACCGCTGGCTCAATCCACGCGACTGAGGTAACGCCTGCGCGATCCAGCACCTCAGCCATCGACCCGAACGCAACAGGTGCCCGTACCTCTCGGCTCCCGCTGCCGCCTGGGGCTAAAATCACGACGTCGTCAAAATTTCCGCCGCGCGCGATGTAAGATGACAGCCCGACCCATCCAAAACCCTCCTGAGCGCTAAGAATGAAGTGTGTCTCACCCTCTGGCATCGTACCGGCAAGGGTCGCGACCGCCGCACAGCCGGCTCGGCGGCCTGCATCGGGGCCTGCGACCGCACCCTCCATGACCCAAGCCGGGAGTTCCCGCACGATGGGATCAAGGAGCCCGATCCCCAAAGCCCGGACATCAGCGGCTGAGGTAGCACCAACATCTACCCACAGATCATCGGCAGATACGACCGCCGTCTCATCTCGATGCTGCGCTCCAAAGTGTCCGTTGCTCCGAGCAACCACGCCAGCCACCGGACCAGAGCGAGTCAGTATGCGCACCGGCTGGGCTTCGAAGGCTTGGTCCCAAAGCGGATGGCTCGACCCTCGGCCGATCCGGTGTGTGCGCAGATATCCGTCCTCGGTGATCTGACTGGCGGAGAGGGCGGGGCGATCCAGCGCACAGGCGACAATCCGGCGGGGCCCGCCTGAACCCACAACTCGTGCAATATTACCCCACTGGTCAGCTTCCCAGCCTGGCATCTGAGTCCCGACAGGTGGCGAGAGTCTTGTCTCATAGCCGGTCACCACGTCCAACGTGACCCATGAGGCGATCGCCTCTAGGTCGTCAGGAGCCTGGGCGGCGGCGTTTCCGGACAGAACAGCAATAAGCGTAACGACCAGCGTCGATCGAATCATCGTGGAAGCTTCCTCATTGGAAGAGGGCGGCAGCGACCTCGTCGCCCCCGCCCTCTCCTTCACAATTGGATAGAACATACTCCGCCCGAAGGCGGATCTGAGCCGGTCCCGTACTAGTGGATTCGGCGATACGTCGCGTGGCTGACACCCGTGATCTTTCCGTCCGCATCCATGCGGACGTACTCGTTCTCGATGGTGTTCCCATCTTCGGACAGCATGTTGATAATGACCTGTGTTACGCGGCCACCCCGCTTGTTAATGATGCGCGTGGTGGTCTCGTTGACCCACTCGACCGCGGTCTCAGCATTGTCCTGGCCACCAACCGCACGAAAATCACCGTCGAACATGGTGTTGTAGCCCCACTCATTGTCTTCACCACCTGCATTGGTGGATGCCACCGTGATGGCCATTCCGTCGCCATTCCAGGCCTCATACGTCATGATATTGATCGACGGCGGCGGGTTGTCGGAGTCCATCTGCCAACGGCCGAAGCGTGTGCTCGGGTCTGCGTCTACAGCTTCCGGCGCTGCGTCCGGCGCGGGTGCCTCCGTGCAGGCCGACATGGTCAGGCCAAGGGCGAAGGTTGCGAGTCCGAGAATCAAATTCCGTTTAATCATGTTGGATACCACTCCATACGATGTGCGAAAGTTTTCGGCGCAAAAGAAAAAGCAGGGTCAGTTCCCCGGCAGCCTTGTCAGATTCTTCGCCAACATAGGACACGGAGGCCCGATCGTCACGGGTGCGGCGCGTGCTCCGGAAAGTCGCAAAACATCTTCCGGATCATGCCCTCTATCACAGATTCCATCAGATCTGGATCCACCAGAGCCCAACTGATGTTGAAGGCGGTCCAGCTAGGCCGGACGACGTCCTTGGTTTCGGCGCCGGCGATGTCCACCAAGATGGTGCCTTCGTCCCACTGGATGATCCGCGCTCGGTCGGTCGGCGCAGGTCTCGTGTACCCTCGACTCTCATCCGCTTCGTATACATCCACTCGGCTCCGGACGGCCACTTCACTCCACTTATGATTCTTTCTCCTGCAGGCCGCCCCCTTCACTTCTTGGAACGCTGACCGGAGGCTCAGAGGGGGCCCCGGAGATACGCACGGAAGCCTGTCCGGACAGAAGGGGGCATAGCCGCTCGAAGCTTGCCTCGGCCCCTCTCCGACGGGAGGTTGAGACGCAATGTTGCCCCTCGCCCCTCTCCGTCTACGGACTCCTGTGCTCACGATTCTTCGCCGCCTTGGTGGTCCTTTCTCCAGACTACGTAGCTCAGTTCTGCTTCTCTGCGTCCTCGGCATTGCCTGCTCGGCTGAGAGTGCTCAAGACACACGGGAACTGGCTCCCGCCTTTGCGGCGACTCAACCGGAGATCTTCGACGCCTCGGGGGCGCAGGTTAACGCCTGGGCCGACTTCGATGGTGATGGGGATCTGGACCTATTCGTCGGCTTTCGCGGGCGGGCAAATCGGCTCTATCGAAACGACCTCGGCACCTTCACCGACATCGCTGTAGAGCAGGGCCTCGCTGATGAAGAAGAAACCCGGGCAGCTGCCTGGGGCGACTACGATGGAGATGGCGACGCGGACCTTTACGTCGGCTTCGCTTCCATAGGCATCGGAAATCGACTGTACCGGAATGACCGAGGAACCTTCACGGATGTAGCCGCAGAACTCGGGGTGGACCGTGCGGGCACCAGCCGCCAACCGGCCTTCGTAGACTTCGACGGAGACAACGACCTCGACCTCTTCGTCGCTTTTCGGGATCGACCCAACAGTCTGTTTCGGAACGACGCGGGCGTCTTCCAGGACGTTACAGAATCGTCGGGCATCGGAGATCCACGCCGCACCGTGGGCGTGGCCTGGTTCGATATGGACGGGGATACCGATCTCGATGCGTTCGTGGCCAACCAGAACGGCGACCAGGACGGATTCTTCCAGAACCGAGGCGATGGCACCTTCGAGGACATCGCCGCATCGCTCGACATGCACCAGCCGGGACGAGCCGAGAACTTGGGCAGCGTCGGTACCGCGGTTTCCGACTATGACAACGACGGCGATCTGGATCTGTTCGTCGCTTCTTACGGCCCTGACATCCTCTGGCAGAATCAGGGCGATGGCACCTTCACCAACGTGGCGCCTGGCACGCCGCTCGCCGGCGACCATCACTCGGTGTCGGCTGCCTTTGGCGACTTCGACAACGATGGGTGGGTCGATCTGTACGTCGACACGTTCCTAGCCGGGGAAGCCGAGGCGCGCGACTACCTGTTCCGAAACGTCGGCGGGGTCTTCACGGAGGTCACACCCGATACGCTGACAGCCCGAGGGGCGAGCCACGGTGTGGCTTGGGCCGATTTCGATGCAGACGGAGACCTCGATCTGGCGCTGGCGAACAACAACAACGAATCGGGGACGCACCCGCTGTACCGAAACGAGATCGACCCGACTCGATCCAGACGGGCGATCCAAGTCGCAATCGTGAACAACAAAGGCGTCTGGACCCGACCGGGGGCGACCGTAACACTCCGCAGAGCCTCCGATGGATATATATCCAGCCGGCTCGTCGATACTGGCGGCGGCTATTCATCACAGGGAATGACCCCAGCCCACTTCGGACTGCCGGCCGGGAACGGCCCGGTCAGCGTCTCCGTGTCATGGTTCGAGCAGGGCGAGGCGCGCACCGCCTCAGTCTCAGAGATCGTGCCCGACGCATTCAGCACCCGCTGGCTGGTCCTGCGCATGGGTGTCACTCAATAGCCGACGGCGTCAGGACCCGACTTCCGACTCAGAGGTCGTCGCGTGTCCCTGCAGCCGATCGGGTCAGCCTGAAGAACGCGATCCTCAAGCTCGGCCCTCCGGGCGAGTCGCCCGCTCGGACCGAAGTGCCGGCCAGCATGCAAGTGTGCGTCGATAAGACCGGGAAGAACAGCGAACCCGGTCAAATCAAAAACGCGATCACCCCGGTCCTGCGTGGTGCCAAGGACGGACGAGCCTGACCTCGTCCTGAGCCAATAGCGACTCGGAGAACGCCGGAGCACAGCCAGCAATCAGAAGCACCGCTAGGAGCCGGAGTCAGAGACGCATCAGGGTGCCCCTATCGACTCCTTCCACGCGTCATAACGCATGCGGAGTGTCCGGACTGGGTTCGCATCTTCCTCAGGCGACGTATTCGTGGGGACGACCATTAAGTAGAGGTAGTAGTCACCGTCGTTGTAAGGCGACCCCATGTCCTCCGGATGGTTCTCGGCGAATACGCCGACCGCATCATCAGGATCCGCGGCCAGCAGATACGACACGTGGGCGGTCTTCCCATTGCACGGGGCCATCTCAGGTAGCGGCTCACGAGCGCAGGTGCAGCGGACGTCGCCGCCTCGAGCGTCCGCGACTTCCATGGCAAGCATCACGCGATCGACGATGCTCTCGTCGCTGTGCTGCATGATTGTCGCGGCCGCCGTGAGTGCCTGCTCAGTCGCGATGATATTGCCCTGCACCGCCCAGATAATGCCGTCGTCCGACTCACCCTGGAGGTCCATGGACACGTTGCCGTTTCCGGAGCCGGAGAAGCCCGCGGTGCGGCCCTGCATATCGATGATGCCGAACTGCCGCCGCTCGATCAGCGTGTCCGCCTGCAGCATCCCGATGATCACTTCGGGCGCAGTACCCCGCTGCATTTGGGCGTAGATGAGCTTCTGGTTCTCGTGAGTGCGGTCCACACCTGCCTGTGCGGCAGCGACTCCGACACCTGGGATCACAATCGCCTGCAGCTGCTTGAGCTGATTCGGGCGCGTAGCCGCGCAGGTGGCCGAAGAAATCACCATACGGCCTGTGGCACGATCGATCGCAATGATCGACCAGGTCCCGGAAACGGGCGAAGGCAGCACCAACGCAGCCATTGCCAAAGCGATGAGTATACGACGCATGGCGAACCTCTCAGAAGGGCATGAACACGGATGGCGAAGCTGAAGCTGCGCCGGATGAGTGTCAAACGGAGGCCCGCGTTCCTGTCGTCACCGCGGGCTAGCCATGTTGGGATCAGAGGCTGTTCCAGCATGAAGATCGGCTGGTGGGTCAGGAGGCCGTGGTCACCGTGTAACCCCAAATCTGGTGGGGCGGCCCCATCGCGGTCGGAGACTCTGTGTACTACCGCCCGTCACGGAACGTGAGAAAGTCCTTACCCCCTCCAAGCGGCCTGCGGTTTCGGCCGACCGGATCAGGGTCGCGCGCGATTGTGCCGTGTGCTTAACCGTTGTCGGCGAATACCACGTGTTCGGGAACCAGATCGAGTTCGTCCTCAATGACGATCTGCTCGGGCGGACCGAGATTCTCAATCGAGTGCTCGCGACCGCCTCAGAGTTTGCCTTCACCATCGAAACGAATCTCGGCCTGCCGGTCCGCTTCCAGTTCAACTTCCGCTGAGCGCAGGACTGGTTAGTACGGCAGCAGGTACAGCGCTACAGCCAGGAACGGGATCAGCAGAATCATCATCGTGATTCCGTAGCCGAACATGTCGCGAGCTCGGAGACCCGTGATCGCAAGCAACGGAATGGCCCAAAATGGATTCAGCAGGTTCGTGTGGGCATCGCCGACTGCGTACGCGGCGATCGTCTGGCCGGGTGGGATCCCCAGTTCTGAGCCAGCGAGTAGCATGGGTCCACCAACGATCGCCCACTCACCACCCGCAGAGGGGACGAATACGTTCAGCACGCCGCCGGTCAGCCAGGCGGTGATTGCAAAGGTGTCCTGAGTGGCAACCGAGAGCAGCGCCTCCGTCATGGAGTCGACGAGGCCAGTCCCCGTCATGATACCGATGATTCCCGCATAAAACGGGAACTGCAGGATCACCCCTGCGCTGCCTCGAACCGCGTCGTTGAACTCCTGCTGATATCGGGCAGGGCTGACGTAGAGCAGCATCCCGATCATCATGAACCCAAAGTTGAACACATTCAGGTTGAGGGCGCCGAGCCCTTGTGTCCAAAACGCGTGCAGAAAGAGGATGAGTCCGGCCACAGCCAGGATCCCGCCGAGCACACGGCTGTTGTCGATGCGGTCAGCGAGCGTCCGCTCACCGACGTCCGCCGAGGCGTGAGCCGCGGACTTGTCCGGAACTCCCCCCGCGCCTTCCTCTGGCTCGTTCTCGACATCGAGGTAGTGCTCGATGCCCCGGCAATTGGCGTCGGGCGGGGCCAGCATATACAAGAGAATGGACCCGACCAGCAGCGAGAGGCCAGTCAGGATCAGTGGGTAGGGATGAAATACCCATTCCGTCGCCGGAACGACTCTGTCGATGATCCCCGTGGTCATGAACACGTTCCCGTCCGTGGCCTGGAGCAGTCCCGCGGAACTCGACAGCCCCCAACCCCACGTCAGGCTCATGCCGAGATATCCGGCAACGGCGAGGAGAGGATAGTGGACAGGGATGCCTGCCTTGTGGGCCACCTTCCCCATCTCACGGGCGAGGATCGCACCGAAAATCAGGCCAAGTCCCCATGAAATCCAACCGACGATCATCGAGCCAAGGCCGACGAGAACCACTGCCTGCCGTCCGTTCGACGGGAGCTGGACCAGGCGAACGATGCCTGCCCGCACGCGCGGGTGATACGCGACCACAAATCCCGTCACGAGGATAATCACCATCTGCATCGCGAACTGGAGCAGGTTCCAGAATCCGCCGTACCAGGCGAGCGCCACCTCTGCCGGTGTCGATCCCTCTGAGAGGAACGCCGCCAGCGCCGCCACGTAGGTGAGGATGATCGCAAACAGAAACGGGCTGGGCATCCACCGTTCGACACGATCTGCAACGCCCTCACCGAATTTTTGGACCAGTGTCATGGGCACAGCCACGTCCCCGCCGCTGGGGGTTGCCCCGGCCTTCTCTCTGGTGCTCAATGCACACCTCCGCCGGGACGCTTGGTGGATGTCCGAGCCACAGCCGTTGACTGGTCATCCTCCTCGGTCCTCGGTGCCCATGGGTCGTCTACGCCCGCGAGTGGGCAGAAGTCGCCCGTATCAAGGAAGTGCGTGTGCAGGCACTCCAATGTCGAGCCCATCTCCTGAAGGAATTCGACGGTTTCGGGAAAGGCAAAGCGAGTGAAGAATCCAGACCTGCCTCCGCGCGCCATATCCGCCGTCGACTGTCCGAGCCGTGTGATCACCGTCACGTCGCCGCCCTTGGAAATTAGGTATTCGATGAGTTTGTTGTCGCCACGGGACGACGCATAATGCATCGCCGTGAAGCCCCATGAGTCTCGCTGGTTCACATCTGCTCCGAGTTCTTCCACGAGATAGCGGACGGCCGGGATGAAGCTGTACGGGACGTTTCGCACGCTGAACGATCCGAGACCAGTGAACCCTCCGCCCGCAGCTACGTGGATCGGCCAGGCGTTCGAAGCATCCTCGGGTATCCACGGCAGCCCGGAATCCTCCTGCTGCCGACCGTCTTGCTGACGACGCTCACGCATGCCTACGGCGGGCCAGGCGGTCGGCATGTTCGGATCCGCCCCATGAGCTACGAGAAGTGCCATCGCATCGACGTCCTGGGCGTACGCAGCGCGCCAGAAAGGCGTGGCGCCCTTGAGGTCCGTGCCAATCTTGGTCAGCCCGTACTCCCAGTACCAGAGATGCGTCCGGAGTCTGAGATTCGGATCCGCCCCCGCCGACAGAAGCGCTCCAATCACGTCCATGTACTGGGCAGACTGTTGGTCGTGCGCTCGCGGTTGGGGATAGTTCGACTTGGGCGCCCAATGCGTGTTCAGCACGGCAAAAAGAGGATTGGCCCCATCTGTCGACGCAGAAAGGTTTGGGTCGGCGCCGCGCTGGACGAGTTGCAGAGCAAGATCAAACTGGCCGTTGAGCGTTGCCATGAGCAGGGGACTCGTCTTGTCGCCCCCACTCACACGATCGATGTCCGCTCCCCCATCAAGGAGGGCGTTTGCGGCTTCGACATGCCCCTCACGGGAAGCATGTAAAAGGGCGGTCATACCGCCGGTCATACCGACGAGTGTCTCGCGATACCGTGGCCGCGGCACATCCGGGCCACCGGGATAATCCGGCCGATACGACACCAACTCGTCGGGGTCGTACTCGCTATAGGGCTCGCCGGACCGCAAATAAGCGCGCTGAGCCTCGATGGCTTGCTGCAGCTGGCTCGGGGACGGCGCCCAGCCATCACCTCCCTCATCGGTCTCTTTGATGGCGGTCAGAGTCTGACGCAGGTGCCGGCCTGCGGCGAGATCTGCGAGGACATTCCGCCGTACGTCGACCACCACGGTCTGGACGGAAGGGTCGGCCGCCGCGGCAAGCAGAACCCGCACGGCTGCCGCACGGTCCTTCCCTGCAGCAAACATGAGCGGCGTCTGCCCCGAAGAAGCTTCGAGCGCGTTCGGGTCTGCACCATGTTCGAGCAGGGCGGCTACCGCCGCCTCACCATCGATCGCCGCCGCCGCGAGATGAAGAGCGGTGACCCCGCTACTCGTTGTCGCGGCATTCGTGTCACTCCCCGCAGCCAGGAGCAGCCGCACCACCTCGCCGTGCCCCCGCTGTGCCGCGAGATGCAGCGGGAGATAAGCGCCGATGCGGGTGCCTGCGTCCACGTTAGCGCCCCCTTCGATCAGCGCACCGGCCACCAATGCATCTCCCTGCTGCGCAGCCCAGTGCAGCGCACTCATGCCATCGCCTTCCGCTGCATTGACGTCGGCGCCACCGGCAATGAGTGCCACGACCGCCTGCGCATCGCCCTGGCGCGCGGCCTCCACGATCGGATCCACTCCCAAAAAAAGATCTGACCAATGATTCTCTATCAGCCCGAGGGCAGGCGTCGGACTAGCGGAGAGTGCGACGAACAAACATGCCCATGTACTGGCCAACGCAAGCCTCGACCCGCGCGACACTACTCTCACCCGCCCGCCCCATTCGTTGGCCGGCTTCCGGGATACGTCAACGGAAGGGCACCCGTACTATCTCCGAACCCGTCCATGTCGTGACCCATCCCCTGCATCACGCTCAGGAGCGGGTTCGCCATGGGCGTTCCCTTGGGCGCACGCAGGTGAAGGTTCCCCTCGAGTGCCCCGTTCGCGTGACCCATCAACAGGAGAGGGCAGCGCCGATGATTGTGGAGATTGGGGTCGCCCATCGGTGAACCCCATACGATGGCGGTCTTATCCAGCAGTGAACCGTCCCCATCAATCGTGTTCTTCATGCGCTCGAGCAGGTACGCGAGTTGGCCGGTGCGGTGTGCGTTGATCTTGTTGAAGTCCATGATGTCCTCGGGGACGTTGCCGTGATGCGAGGCCCCGTGGTGCGACTTCGTGGTACCGCTGTTCGGGAACGTGCGATTCGACTGATCGAATCCGGTCTTGAACGTGATGACCCGAGTCATATCTGTCTGCAGCGCGAGGACCTGGAGGTCGAACATCAGTTGCATGTGTTCCTCCCAAGAGTCGGGGATGCCGGACGGAGCTTCGGGCATCTCCCGCTCTTCTCCGCTGCTGTTGCGGGCTTCGACGAGCTGAATCCTCCGCTCCACTTCCCTCACATGGGTCAGATACTGATCCATCGCAAGACGGTCCGTAGCACCCAGAGAGGTCCTCAGGCGGGCCACCTCTCCGACGATATAGTCAAGCATGCTCCGATCAGTCCGACGCCGCGCTGCACGATCCTCCGGCGTATCCCCTGCTCCGAACAACCGCTCGAACACAGCGCGAGGCTCTCGAATCGCAGGAAGTGGTTGGTTCGGCGACGCCCATGACAGCGAGGTGGTATAGGCGCAGTGGTAGTTGTACGCGCACCCACCCCCCCGATCGATCACCTCTGTGCACAGTTCGAGCGACGGGAGCGCCGTGTCTTGCCCGAACCGTTGCGCATGGATCTGGTCGAGCGATGTGCCGAGAAAGACGTCGGATCCCTGCGTCTGCTTCGGGTGGGCCTGCGTGAGAAAGACCGCGGTCGACCGATCATGATCGCCCCCGATCTCCTCGGGCCGATACGGCTCCGCCATGCGGCAATCCGTATTACTGACGACCGTCAGGTACTCGCGGTAAGGTTCGAGCAGCTTGAGCTGGCTGTCGACGTGAAAGTCGAAGTCGCGCCCGACTTTGGCTGGCGCGAAAAGATTCTTGGCATCGCCCCACTCGCTACCGCCGGCGCTCCCCATCGATTCTTCTATGCCGATGAAGCGCGTGAACCCGGAGTCACGACTCTTGTCGACCCATGGGCGGCCTGCCGGAACCATGGCGTCCATGAACGGCAGAGCGAAGCTGGCGCCCAGGCCACGCATGAAAGTGCGACGAGACAGATGAGTACCTGTGATGAATTCCATAGCGTTACATCCCTTCGTGTGCGCCCTGGAGGGCACCGTCATCGGCGCCTGCATCGGCCGCCGGTTGAGATCGCATCATCTGGAACGGGTCGCTCTGCACGACGCCGAGAATGAACGACGACATACGGTAGTCATTGGCCTCAGCATCCGCCGTGATCTGCCGCACGGATGGCTGATCGTAGTACTCGGCGCGCCTGCCGATCGCGTAGGCCAGCAGGTTGGTCGTGAAGTTCCGGACTATGGGGATGGGCCGCTTCAGCAGGACGGTAGTGAGATCGGCTGGCGTGCTGACTGGGGTCCCATCGTAGAACGTGCCGCGTGTGTCCAGCGCCACCTGATTCTCGCGAATTCGCCATTGGCCGGTCACGTCGAAATTGTCCAGAGCGAGCCCGATTGGATCCATGAATCGATGGCATGAATTACACGTCGGGTTGGCGCGGTGGATCTCCATGCGTTCGCGGGTGGTAAGCCGCCGGCCTGACGCGGCACCCTCCGTCTCTTCAAAATTCGGAACGTTCGGTGGCGGCGGCGGCGGTGGTGTGCCCATCAATACTTCCATGACCCACTTGCCCCGGAGCACTGGAGACGTCCGCGCAGACATGGACGTCAGCAGTAGCACGCTACCGTGCCCCAGAAGACCCCTGCGGGTCTCGTCAGGATACGAAACCCTCCGAAATTCGCCACCGGCAATTCCGGAAATCCCGTAGTGCTCTGCAAGGCGGGCGTTCAAAAACGTGTAGTCCGCGTCCAGTACCTGCAGCAGGCTTCGATCTTCACGAATGAGATGGTCGAAGAAGAGCTGGGTCTCCCTCACCATGTCGTCCCCGAGCTGACCCGTGAAGTCCGGATAGAGGTACAGCTCTGGATTGTTCTTCTTCGCGTCCTGAAGGCGCAGCCACTGGGAGGCAAAACGGACGGACAGGGCCTCAGATCGCGGGTCCGCGAGCATTCGGCGCACCTCACCCTCGAGCACTGCCGGATCTGAGAGTCGCTCCTGCTCTGCGAGAATCAGCAGCCTTTCATCCGGGCCTGTCGCCCACAGGAAAAACGAGAGCCGTGACGCCAGATCCACATCGCTGATCCGGTAGTTCTCGTTCTCCCCGACGCCAGCGGGAGGTTCTTCCAGACGGAATATGAACGCCGGGTTTGCCAAGATCGCCTGCAGGGCCGTGCGCACACCGATTTCGAAGCCGGCCTCCGCGGCCCCCGTGTCATAGAAGGACATAGGGCCCGCGATGTCATCCTCTGTCACCGGGCGCCGGTACGCGGCCTGCGCGACCTTGTGGACGATGGCCTCAGCACACGGGCGCTCATCCTCAGAGGTGTCGGGATAGCAGGAAAACAAAGCCTCCCGGCTTGGCGTGGGCGAGACACCACTCGGGGTCTCCGGACCCGTGACCATGAGGTCCGCGAGGTGCGGCAGGGCAGTGATACCGTAGTTGGCCCACTGAATGGCGTCTTCACCGCCTACGAAGGACCACTCGAAAGGGCTCAAACGGTCTTCGTACGGTCCGTCGATATGCCGGACGAACGCAGCAGCGATCCGGCGCTGGCCTGCGCGGACAAAGACCGGCTCGGTCCGGAGAGGGTGCCCGGTCTGCCCGTTGTGCTCGAGCCGTAGCAACGCGACACCCTCGCCATCAATCGAGATGTCGAGATCTTCAAACCCAACGCCTTGGCCGAACAGGGTCTCGATTGTAAACACATACTCGCCGTCGGCCGGGAAGTCGTGCGTAACGACCATCCCGCCCCGCGTACCAAAGGGGGTCCCCTCCAGATGATCCCAAGCGTGTTGGGACACCTCGATTGGGTTCATGTACTTCGTTGAAGTCGAGACAGCTTCAGGATTCCCAACCGCGATCCGGCTCACCTCGGTGGCCGCGCGGAGGTATGCCTCGAGGAGAGTCGTGGAGAGGCCCTGCGCGTCGGACAGATTGTCGAAATTCCCGAGGTAGGTGTCCGCTGGGAGCCAACGTCCCGCATCGATTTCAAGGCCGAGAAGTTCGCGCACGACCCGTCCGTACTCGGCCCGGTTAAGGCGCTGGAAACGGCGCGAGCCCGGATTCGGATTCGCGGCGGCAGCCCCGTCGACGACTGCCTCCAGCCTCTCGACGAGGGCCAGCAGCGTGTCACCCTCAGGGCGATTCGCACCGGGCGGTGGCATCATGCCGGCCCGCAGCTTCACGATCATCTTCTCTGCGACTGCGGCGTTCTCGTGCGCCGAGGCCGGGTCATATCCATCCAAGGTCAGATTGCCCGTCAGCCGCCGCTCGTTGTGGCAGCGGACACAGTACCGATCCACGACGCCGACGAGGTCGGTTGCCTCTCCGGGGCCAGGGCCACCTAGGGACACCACATCGTCAAATACAGCGCGACTTGGCTCGACTTCCGCAACATACACACGCCCCTCTGATGTCTGGCTAGCTAGTGTGAGCCAGACACCCAAAAGGGCCGTCGCTGCGGTGAATGTTTTCATGAAATCTCCGGTCGCTCCCAATGTAGGGTGCGGCCAGTGGAGCGGCTATCGGCCTGGATGTTCTCTGGGCGATCGGCGGATCCCGTTGATCGAGCCCTCACCAAGATACCCGCTCATGCCCCCCATGAATTCGTCGCCGGTGAAGTGCAACTCCATGGTCGCTCCTACGTCCGGAACGAGAAACGTCATCGTGTGACCATCCAGCACCACCTCGGTAATCGTCGCAGCACCCATCTCTGTGTCGATGTCACCCGTAAGGCCACCGCCCTCGAGGCCCCGGACCGACAGCACGCCATCCACCTGGAGCCCCTCGATCATGATCGTCACATCCCAGACGCCCACGGGATCGAAGGGCTCTGGTGAGGGGAGGGCTCCAGAACCACCCCTACAAGCACTCAGCACCAAGGTCACCACGAAGAGGACTGACGTTTTTCTATGCATGACTTAATCCTGACCGGGTTCCGTATGAGTTAGGGATCAGCGACTCAGGTGGCAACTCCATCAGGAACTTTCGACGCCTCGGGTCAAAGCGTCCCCATCGGGTCAAGCCGATCGTACGCCTCCAAGCGCGATCAGAACTGACGCGGGTGAGGCCATGGCCCTCCATTGCTGGAGCGAGTCTTCCTGAACGATTCCATCCCGCCGATCGACCTCGAGCTTCGCACCGAGGAACAGGCAAGTGAGTTCGAGGTGTACACAGACAAGCACCAGCGGTTCTCCGTGAGAATCCGAGTGCGAAGGGACACGGCGCACCTCTACGTGATGGCCGCGTTCAGTCCACCGATATCAGACTGACCACCTCTTTCCCGACATACCATGCGTATCCGTCAATCCCTCTTTGCCGTAGCGATCTCTTCCATGGCCATCGCGCCGCCACTGCAGGGTCAGCAAGCCGAACCGCTCGAAACGATCCGCAACTATACATGGGTCTCGGACGACCTCTCCTCCGCAGGACAGATCGCGTACCCGCAGATTCCCCTGCTCGCAGCGGAGGGCTACGCGGTCGTCGTGAACCTGGCGATCGCCGATGAGGCCCGGAACGGACAGGAGGGATTCCTGGTGGCTGAGACGGGACTTACCTATGTCCACATTCCAGTGGACTGGGAGCAGCCGACGCTCGACGACGTCGACATGTTCTTCGATATCATGCAGGCAAACGAAGGCCGGAAGGTCTTCGTGCACTGCTTCGCGAACATGCGGGCATCAGCCTTCGTATATCTGTACCGCACCATGGTTCAGGGAGTCTCCGAAGCCGAGGCTCGCGCTACGATGAGCGTAGTGTGGGACCCAGGTGAGTTGGAGCAGTGGGCCGGGCTGATCGAGCGGGCTCAGGCGCGAGGGCCCAGGCAGTAGAGCGGGCGGCAACTCTCAGGGCAGAAAACGCCTTCTCGACACGTCCTCATCCGAGCGGGGTGTCGTAGTGGGTTCAGTCACCGACGAACGAGGCATTTAGCCACCGCTACGATCAATCGAGTGAACATACGCACGTCTGCCACCCGCCTTGCCGTGAAACCTAGGTCTGACTCCGCCGCCCCTTCCGCTATCTTCGGAGATGTCGCCAACAATATCGCCTGACGCGAACCGTGCGTTCGCTGACCTCGGGCTCGGATCGGAGCTTCTGGAGTCCCTCGCAACACTGGGATACGAAGAGCCTACACCTATTCAGCGGGAAGCCATCCCCCACCTTCTCGAAGGCAAGGACCTGCTCGGCCTCGCCGCGACAGGAACCGGAAAGACCGCTGCGTTCGCACTGCCTCTTCTCCAGAGGATCGAGACTGGGGGGCCCGTCCCAGCTGCCCTGATCTTAGTCCCGACTAGAGAGCTCGCGGTGCAGGTCGCGAGAGCGGTCCACAGGTACGGGAAGCCGTTGAAGGTGAATGTACTCCCTATTTATGGAGGCCAGTCCTTCCGCCAGCAGCTCAATGTGCTCAAGCGGGGCGTGGACGTCGTGGTCGCAACACCTGGCCGGGCGCTCGATCACATCCGACGAGGGACACTGAAACTCGGCGGCCTTCAGGTGCTCGTTCTCGATGAAGCCGATGAGATGCTGGATATGGGCTTCGCTGAGGACCTCGATGCGATCATTTCCGAGGTTCCCGATGAGCGCCAAACACTGCTGTTCTCTGCAACCCTCGCTCCCCGCATCGGGACGATTGCGAAACAGTATCTGACCAACCCGATCGAAGTCCGCATCGCAGCCGAGGAGGAGGGAAACATTCCTCTGGTACGGCAAACCGCATACCTCGTGCGGCGCCCCCACAAGCTGGCCGCGCTCGGTCGAGTACTCGACCTGGAGGCACCCGAGGCAGCCCTCGTGTTCTGCAGGACCCGAAACGACGTCGACGAGCTGGTCGAAGCGTTGAACGGCCGTGGCTATCGGGCGGAATCAATGCACGGGGGCATGTCGCAGGACGAGCGCGAACGAGTCATGAAGAAGCTGCGCAACAACGCAGTTGACCTCCTCGTGGCAACGGATGTTGCTGCCCGTGGGCTCGACATTTCGCACCTCACTCACGTGATCAACTACGAGGTGCCGTCCTCTCCGAAGTCCTACGTCCACCGAATTGGCCGGGTCGGTCGGGCCGGGCGTGAAGGCGTGGCAATTACTCTGGCGGAGCCGCGCGAGCACGCCCTGCTACGCAATCTCGAGCGTCTCACCAAGCAGAAGATCGAAGTCGAGTCACTTCCAACCGTCGCAGACCTCAGGGCCCGGCGTCTGGAGCTCACCCGAGCGTCGGTTCGGGAGTCGATCCTCGAAGGTGATCTGGACAACTTCAGGGTCGTCGTCGAGTCGCTGTCCGACGAGTTCGATCTCTTCGATATCGCTCTCGGCGCTGTGAAGATGGGTCACGAAGCGACGATCAGCGTCGCCGAGGGAGACGAAGAAGACATACCGATCGAGCAGCCCAGACACGAACGGTCGAAAGGGAAGAAGAAAGGACGTCCTGCTAATCGCGATCGGGCACATGAATCGACCGAAGCGGGCGAGCCCGACGGACGGCGCGGAAAGGCGAGACTTGGCAACGTGCAGCGCATCTTTATCGGCGTCGGTCGTGAGAGTGGAGTTCGACCCAAGGACCTCGTTGGAGCAATTACCGGAGAGGCCGGGATCCGAGGTACGCAGATCGGTTCGATTCAGATCTCGAAAGCCTTCAGCATCGTCGAGGTCTCGCAAGATGTGGCCAGCCACGTGCTCGAGTCCCTTCGCGACGGGAAGATCAAGGGCAAGCGCGTTCAAGTGAAAATGGACAAGGGCCGGTAACCGCACGCATGTTGCTTGTCCCAGCGGACTGAATCATTCCGTCCGCGAGACTGGCATAAAGAGGGCCGCCCTGTGATCACCTTGAAGACGTCCCGAACGCTTCTGCTCGCGGCCCTGCTCGCTGCCCCGCTACTCGCAGCCTGCAGCGGATCCGCGGCTGACTCGGCGACATTCAATGTGGTGGAAGCCACGATTCCTGAAATGCAGCAGGCGATGGAAGAAGGGCACCTGACATCCCGTCAGCTGGTCGAGGCCCACCTGATCCGCATCGCCATGTACGAGGAACGGGTGAACGCGGTCATCGCCATCAATCCGAACGCGTTGACCGATGCCGAGCGGCTCGACCAGGAGCGTGCGGACGGTCGCGTACGTGGCCCGCTTCACGGTATTCCCGTTGCACTGAAGGACAATGTCCACACCATGGACATGCCGACCACGGGCGGAGCCAAAGCGTTTGAAGGCTATTTTCCGCCGTACGAGGCGACCATCACGACCAATCTCCGTGAGGCCGGAGCGATCATCATCGCCAAGACGGTCATGACCGAGCTCGCGAACTTCACGGCTGCCGGCATGCCGGGGAACTACAGCGCGATCGGTGGCTACGGGCTCAACCCGTATGACCCACGCCGTGATCCTCGTGACGGTCGAAACGATGGCCGGCCCGTCATGGGTGTTGGTGGGTCGAGTTCAGGGATCGGAACTGCGATGAGTTTCTGGGCGGCGAACGTCGGAACGGAGACATCCGGATCGATCCTCTCTCCGGCCAACTCGAACATGCTCGCGGCGATCAAGCCCACGGTCGGGCGAATCAGTCGATACGGCATCATTCCGATCAGTGGGGACCAGGACACTGCTGGCCCGATGGCTCGGACCGTCACGGACGCGGCCATCTTCTTTGGCGTGTTAGAGAGCGCATCGCCTGATCCGAACGATGCGGCCACCACGCTCTGTCAGGTCCCGGCGAACGGAGACTACACGCCCTTCCTCAACCTGGACGGCCTGCAGGGCGCCCGGATCGGCATCCCGAGAGCCCTTTACTACGACTCGATTCAAGTGCCGGGCACCAACCGATGGCAGAGCCGGATGAATGAGGAGAGTCGAGCCGTCATGGCTGATGCGATCGCCATCCTAGAGGCCCAGGGGGCAATCGTCGTCGACCCTGCCGACATCCCGAGTGTCATCGACACGGATCCGGCCACGAGCCTGGTCACAAACGGTGGAAGCAGCGTCTTGGACTACGGGATGAAGCGTGACTTCAACGCATGGCTCACTACGCTGGGCGAGACCGCGCCAGTGAAGACGCTCACCGAGCTACGTGAATGGAATCTCGCGCACCGCTCCATGGGCGCGATCAAATACGAGCAGGCACGGCTCGACGGTGCAGACGCGATCGACCTCGAAGCCGATCGCGCTCAGTATGAGGCTGACCTCATGCAGGACAATGTGCTTAACGCGACGCGCGGAATCGACGCGGCCATGACCGATCATGAGCTCGACGCATTGCTCTTCCCGAGCTCCAGCGGGGCCGGAATCGCGGCCAAGCCCGGGTATCCGACCGTCATCGTTCCGTTCGCCTTCGTGGCAAACGATGGCGGCCCTGAGATGCCGGCTGGGTTCGATGCCAAGCCTCGCCCCTTCGGCGTGAGCTTCACCGGATCAGCTTGCTCGGAGCCACGGCTGATCGAGCTTGCCTATGCTTTCGAGCAAGCATCCATGCGCCGTATCGCACCTCCGAGGATGAACTAACGCGGCTGAACCAGAGCGGCTCGCGTCAGAGAAACTCGACGACGCCGGTCTCGAGACAGTACTCGGCGCCAACCACATGCAGACCTCCCCCGTCGACGAGTCGATGCAGCAGGTCCGAATGGGCGGTGAGTTCATTCATGGACGTGTCGACATTCGTCCGGACCGCGTCCCCGATGAGCGATTCGGGCGTCCACCCTGGGGCCGCTGACGCGAGTCGTTCGACCGCGGGACGGATTCGGTCCACGATGGACTGCAGATTCGCAGAAGGAGACACACTAGCGCCCCTGATCTGCTCAAGCGTCGCCAGGACCGCACCGCAGCCGGTGTGCCCCATCACAACGACGAGGCGTGTTCCGAACTCAGTCGCAGCAAATTCGACGCTGCCCACCTGAGATGAGGCCGCGATATTTCCAGCGACGCGGATCACGAAGAGAGCACCCAGCCCCTGATCGAAAATCACCTCAGCTGGAACGCGTGAGTCCGAACACCCGAGGATGATGGCAAATGGCGACTGCCCGCCGACCAGTTCGGCCCGACGGTGGTGCGCCTCGGCCACCGTCAGATTCGGCGCATCTGCCACGAATCGGGCATTTCCGTCTTGCAGGCGGGCGAGGGCTTCAGCAGCAGGAAGCGTCATCAATGTTCTGAGTAGAGAGGAGTGGCTCCAAATATTCGCTCAGGAGCCCTTCACACGGCAACTTCCGGTATGAATTCTGACACGATTGTAATCTGGGGCGCCGGCGCTATGGGCGGGTCCATCGGCGCCTGGCTGGTCCGCGCCGGCCAGCCAGTTCTATTCGTCGACACCGACGAACAGCACGCCCGGGTGATCCGTGACTCAGGCCTCAAGATCATCGGGCCCGTCGACGAATTCTCGGTAAACGCGGACTGCGTTCATCCCAGTGACGTGACTTCTGAGATCACGACCGTGTTCCTCGCGGTGAAGGCTCATCACACCGAGGAATCCGTCCAGGCGATCGAGCCCCTGCTGGCCTGTGACGGAGTCGTAGTCTCGATACAGAACGGACTCAACGAACTCGTCATTGCGGCGGCCGTCGGTGACGATCGCACGATCGGTTCGTTCGTGAACTTCGGCGCGGACGTTCTTCACCCAGGTGTGGTAATGCGTGGGAATCGAGGCACTGTCGTTGTTGGTGAGCTCGATGGCGCACGCACGGACAGGGTCGAGGAAGTGCATCGCTTGCTGAGCCTCTTTGAGCCCAAGGCCCAGCTGACGGACAACATATGGGGATACCTGTGGGGCAAGCTGGCCTACGGATCAATGCTGTTTGCAACGGCCCTGACCGCCGCGTCGATTGCCGATGTCCTCGCTTCTCCGAAGCACCGCCCTGCCCTCATCGGCCTGGCTCGAGAGGCTATGGCCGTCGCTGCTTCACGCGGGGTGCGCCCAGAGGCTTTCGACGGATTCGACCCGGGAGCGTTCGCTCCTGAGGCGTCGTCCGTGGCCGCGACCGAGAGCCTCGACGCACTGGTCCGGTTCAACCGGGCATCCGCAAAGAGTCACAGCGGCGTGTGGCGCGACCTCGCGGTCCGAAAGCGCCGCACGGAAGTCGATGCGCAGATCGCACCCATCGACAGTATTGGAGCGGAAAGCGGCGTGCCTACACCGCTGACCCGACGACTGGTGGAGCTGGTCCATGATGTCGAGGAGGGTCGAAGAGATCAAAGTTGGGAAACGCTGGACCAACTCATCTGACATCAGTCGCCTGGTGCATCCGGGGCAAGTACTTTCCGGCCCCCTAACGAGCGATCTGTCGCTCGCGTCACGCACGAACACGTCCGACTGGAGTCTCGACATGATGGCTATGCGCCGCCTTCTCGCACTGCCACTTCTGCTTCTGCCAATCCCAGTTTTTGCTCAGAGCACCGACACCGAACGAGCGGCCGCACGCGACATCATCGCCGAAATCGATGTGCTCCAAGCCCGGCTGAACCCGACGGGGATGGCCGAGGACCTCGCAGGCCGGAATGACGAAATGCGGGAGGCGCTCGTCCGCCGTACGACAGAGCTGTGGGAGTCGGAGATGCAGGATCTCAGCGACTTTATCGGTCTCAATCCCGAGGTCGGCTGGGAGGAGTTCCTCGCCGTCGATACGCTGTCGTCAGTGCTGCGAGGTCGGGGGTGGGATGTCGAGGTGGGGGTCGCCGGTCTGGAGACCGCCTTCGTCGCGACTTGGACGTCGCCAGCCGGCCAGGACGGACTGATGCTCGGCATGATTGCCGAGTATGACGCCCTGCGTGACGCAGATGGTCCGTTCCACGGGGATCAGCACAACGCGCAAACGCCGATCGTATTCGCATCAGCGTTCGCCATGGCGGAACACATGGCCGCTGAGGGAATTCCCGGGCGACTGCGCATCTACGGAACGCCGGCGGAGGAGGTCGGTCCGCCGGCGAAGGTCATTATGCACGAAGCGGGGATCTTCGACGGAGCCGACCTGCTCATCCGCAGCCACGGTGTCACCCAGACCTCGCGCGCTCAGGTCGGGTTCGGGAGTTGCTGCCTCAATATCAATGAGGTGAAGTACACCTTCCTCGGGAAGCCATCGCATCAGATGGCCTCGTGGCACGGGCGTAATGCGCTTGAAGCGGCAGTCCACTTCTACTCGATGGTGGACGGCCTGCGCTCGACCTTTCGCCCAGAAGCATCGATTCAGGGTGTGATCCCGGAAGGCGGCGAGGCGCCGAACGTCGTGCCCCAGCGAGCCGTCGTGGACTATTACATCCGATATCCCGACCCGATCTATCTGGAGCACATCAACAACATGATGGACGACGCGGCGCGCGGCGCGGCGATGGCCACTGGGACAGAAGTGCAGATCGATCGGTACGGTGAATACCGGGACGGGCTCTCGCTCGGAACTCTCCAAGAGCTTGCCTTTGCCTACGCGAACGAACTGGACGCCCCAAACATCAATCCAGAGCCCAGCCGACCCTCGGGTTATGAGGAGACAGGGGTCGTCACAAAAGACATTCCCGGCATCGGAATCAGCGTGTTCAGCTCACGTGGGGCGAATCATACACGCGGCATGCTCGACGATACCTTCAACGAGATCGGCCACACCGGCTTTCGCATCAGTGCCGAAATCATGACGTCGATGCTCTACGACTACCTCACGCGACCGGAGCTTCGCGAAGCCGTGATCGAGGAACAGGCCATCCTCGCGGGGCTCCTGGATCAATATCACGACGCTCTTCGCGCAGCCTATGCCAGCGAACTGGGGAGCCCGATCTCACAGAGGTAGCGCCCATCGGAAATTCTCGAAGGCTCCCAG
Source organism: Longimicrobiales bacterium (assembly GCA_028823235.1). NCBI lineage: Bacteria > Pseudomonadati > Gemmatimonadota > Longimicrobiia > Longimicrobiales > Longimicrobiales bacterium. The sequence goes on from JAPKBW010000020.1 coordinate 43,096, forward strand.
AGATTGGCGCACCTTCGGGATCCACGACAGGTCGAGATACGGCACGATGCATGGATCCCGAAGTGCTCGATCCTGTCGCCGCTGTCTTCCAGAAAGAAGATCATCATCGTTCAGCCGTGTCCGCTATTCCGGATCTTTGCCGTTCGGACCAATCACCTTGTACAGGATGTATCCGGCAGCGCCAACTCCGAGCACAACCGGTACCCAGCCAAGCAGGTTGAGTACGATCGCGCCACCGAGGACCACCGCAGCTCCCTGAGCCCAGCCGATCATCTTCGCAGATGACTTCACTCGAGCGATGTCCCGCTCCGTGTAAATCTTCTCGGGCAGATTCATCGGTCGAGCGCGAATACCCAGAGCACACCACCTTGGGGTACGTAGGTGAACGTGCCTCGGGCTGAGTCCACGCGACGTGTCATGCTCGCCGGGTCCACTCCCCATCCGGACTGGACGGCTATGTACTGGACGCCATCTACGGCATATGTGACCGGAACGCCCATCACACCGGAGCTCAAACGCTTGCTCCACAGTTCCGCACCTGTTCCTGCATCAAAAGCGCTGAACCTCCGATCAGGCGTTCCACCCATAAAGACCAATCCACCCCCAGTTGTGAGGACCGAGCCCCAGTTAAGCGATGGAAAATTGGTCGTCCACTCGAGTGTGCCGGTATCGAGATTCCACGCCTGAAGTTCTCCGATGTGATCGGCCCCCTCGCGGAGAGTCATCTCAGAATCTGCACCCGTGTATCCGCGGCCCGGGATATACTCGACCTCCAGCCCCTCAATTGATCCGCAGTGATTGGTGTTCGCCGGGATATACAGCAGGCGCGTGTCGGGATTGAACGCCGCCGGTGGCCAATCCTTCCCTCCCCAGAGCGAAGGGCAGAACGACGTAACCTGCCCGGTGGTCGGCTTGTGGTCGGGGTCATATGTGGGGCGCCCGGTCTCCGGATCGATACTCGAGAAGACGTCCTGATACACATACTCGGTGGCATCGACGAAGCTGATGCCGTCAGCGCTTCGTTCCAGTGTCCACAAATACCCGTTGCGACCCGGGTGCACGAGCGCAGGAAACGTCCGGCCGTCACGTGTAAGGTCCACAAGCAGCGGCGTCGACACCTCATCCCAGTCCCAAGACCCGTTCCAGTGATACTGATGGTAGCCCCGGATCTCACCCGTCTGGAGATCAAGGGCGAGCACAGAGTTCGTGTACAGATTGTCTCCGTCCCGCTGATCGCCTACCCATGGACCCGGATTGCCGGTGCCCCAGTAGGTGAGACCCAACGCCGGATCGTAGTGTCCAGGCAGCCAAACGGGGGCGCCACCGGTCTCCCAGGTATCGCCAGGCCAGGTGTCGCTGCCGAAGTCGCCCGGCTCTGGCACGGTGTGCGTCTTCCATACCTCCACCCCGGTTTCCGCATCTAACGCCACGACGAAGCCACGGATGCCAAGCTCGCCACCCGAGACCCCCGCCATGATTCGCCCTTCGACCGCCAGCGGCGCGGTCGTCATGTAATAGCCGGACCCGTTGTCGGCGACGGAGACGTCCCAGATCTCTTCTCCGGTCAAGGCGTCGAGCGCAACCACCCGCGCGTCCAGTGTCGCCATGAAGACTTTGTCTTCATAAAGGGCAACGCCCCGATTCGTGTTGTGGATCGCGATGAGACGGTCCGGCAGGTCATGCTCGTAGAGCCAGAGCAGATCGCCGTTCCGGGCGTCGAGTGCGAACAGTCGATTACCCGGCGTCGTGATATACATCACGCCATCATTCACGATCGGTGGAGATTCGTGACCGCCGCGGACGCCGGTGGAGAACGTCCAGGCCGCCTCGAGATCGGACACGTTGCCGGATGTGATCTGATCGAGCTCGCTGAAACCCCAGCCCGCATAATTCCCGCGGTAGCTCAGCCAGTTCTCAGGCTCGGGATTCTCAAGGCGGTCCTGAGTAACGGACCGGTATGGGGGCGTCACGGCCAAAGCCATTGGTGGCGGGCCAGAGGCACATGCCGTCGTCACGAAGAACAACAGCAGCGCGCCAGTCAATCGTAGTCGCGGTCCCTTCATTGGGCCCTCCCCCGAAGTCGGCCGACCAGGCTGTCTCGATGCCGGCACCTAGGTGAACATGGGACCGCCGTCCGGTGCGGCAAGCATCGACAGGGAACCCCGCCGGGTGAATCCTCCGAAGTATGCCCGTGTGACCAGGCGGGCATACTTTGAGGCGAACGATGGCAAAAGGCGCCAATCGACATTTCGCACAGTCGGTCACTTGAAGCGGCCAAGCTGGCCTGGATCATCCGCGACGCCAGCCAGCAGGAGCACTGCGAGCCATCCGGCCTGGCTTTGCCAAATAGGATGTCGATCCACTGAATGGACCCACGGGGTACCCTACGGGCGCGTCTTTCGGCGAACGAGCCCTTCCTGCGCCACCGACGCGACAAGCTGTCCGCTCCGGGTATAGAAGGTCCCACGGGTAAAGCCCCGGGCACCCCCTGCGGCCGGACTCTCGGCCACGTAGAGCATCCAGTCGTCCATGCGAACTGGCCGGTGGAACCAGATCGAATGGTCGAGACTGGCGACCATCACGTTGGGATCCCGAAGGCTGATGGCGTGCGGACGCAGTGCAGCGTCGAGAAGCCCGTAGTCTGACGAGTACGCTAGGAGTGCCTGGTGGTGTACAGGGTTGTCATCAACCGGGCCTATCGCCTTCACCCAGTAGCTACGGGTCGGTTCGCGCACCGTCACATCGAACGGGTCACTTCCGTCCGTCGCCCGAAAGTCCAGCGCGCGATCCTGTGTCAGAATCGCGCGATAGGCCTCCGGGATCTCGTCGGCTCGCTCGCGGATCTGCTCCAATTCGGGGCGGAGCGATTCCGGATCAGGGACGTCCGGCATTTCTGTCTGATGTTCGTCGCCTTCCTCGTGGCGGTGGAACGACGACGACATGGAGAAGATCGCGTTGCCGTTCTGGATCCCCGTGACACGACGAGTCGAAAACGATCCCCCGTCGCGCAAGCGCTCCACGAAGTAGACGACAGGAACAGATAAATCGCCTGGCAAGATGAAATAGCCATGCATGGAGTGAAGCGGGCGATCTTCCTCCACCGTGCGCGCAGAGGCCACCAGCGCCTGGGCGAGGACCTGACCACCAAAGATCCGGCCCGTCCCGATGTTGCGGTTGTCACCACGGTAGATGTTTTGCTCAATGGGCTCGAGCTCGAGCAAGGCGACGAGGTCAGCGGCAGTGGCGGGCATGGGCGCTCCTGTGTAGGTGCGATCGTGGATGAGAAGCTACTCGGTCGTGCCGGGAGAGACGCATACGCGTGCTCATTACCATATATATCTCACTTGATACACATCTAGTCCCCAGAGTCCCGCCCGCACCGGAGTGTCTCCTTAGAGCCAGTCCACCGCACCGAAGCCCCCGAAGCCCCACTGGTTTCACATTCTTCTGGCGCTCGCCAACAAGGATGTCTTGCCCAGCCATGGCGAAGCAGCAAGTGCGACACATTGCCCCGGGCGCTCTTCTTCTACCCTACCCTCGCTCATGTCGTGAGTGATTCGGTGGCGACACGATCGCCATGCTGGAAGAGATCGTCGGGCCTGACCGGCGCCGTTCACGATGATGGGCTCCATATGTCCGGTGTGCCTATCACCTGCTTCCCATGGTCACATCGAGCACCGGAGCAGTGGTCGCCCAGAGCACGCACGCACGCGGAAGGTCATTCGCCGTTCACTAGGGCAGAGACCGCATTCGGCATAGAATGCTGTCCGTCTCAGCGCCGACGCTGATTCCGTAGGTCGGTTGATGTTGCGCCACAGAGCCAAGCTTCCGAGAGCTGGAGTCTGCCTCGGCATCGACATAGCACGCCACCCTGCGCCACTTTTCTTAACGACGGCCGCTCATCCTATCGCAATCTCACAGGCGTGCATGCAACTCATTCACACTGCGCCCATTCCCGGAGAGGGCGGCGAGCTGGGGCTATATCGACGAGGTGAGGACTACTTCATCAAGATCGTGGGTGGTCAAGACCTCATGAACACCCGGGCACACGCGTCGGAAGACGCTCTCGGTGCCATCGCATGCAAGGACCTCGCGAATAATCCCCACAGCCGAGTGCTCGTCGGCGGACTCGGAATGGGCTTCACTTTGTCCGCGGCTCTCGAAACGCTACCACGTGACGCCGAGGTCGTCGTCGCGGAAATCGTGCCTGGAGTAGTGGAGTGGAACCGAGGCGTCCTCGGATCATCGGCCGGCAGACCGCTGGATGACGACCGTGTGCAAGTGCAACTCGTTGATGTGTCAGTGGTGATCCAGAATGAGCGCATCGGCTTCGATGCCATCTTGCTGGACGTGGACAACGGGCCGGACGGGCTGACGCGCGCTTCGAACAAGCGGCTTTATTCGAAGAAAGGACTCGCGGCAACACACCGGGCGCTTCGGCCCGAGGGGGTCCTGGCGATCTGGTCCGCGGGTCCGGACAAAGCCTTCACAAAACAGATGCGAGCGGCGGGATTCGTCGTCGTCGAGACCACGGTGAGAGCGCATGCCGGCAAGGGTGCCAGACACGTGATTTGGATGGCGCGACGAGCGTAGTCAGCCTTGGCGAGTTCGATGATGCTGAGCCGGCGTCCGTTTCAAACCGTCGGCGTCACGGCAAAGGGCTGCCTGGATCTTTCCCCGGGTGGATTCTTCGGCCCGAGCGATGTCATCGTGCCCATGCAGTGGGTAGTTCATAGCTATCAGCTCGAGGGACGGAGGCGCGCCACGGACACGGCCCAACATGCACTGGGTGAGGCTGATGCAGGCATCCACGAGGTCCGGAGCCTCTGCTGTCCGCCACGGCTCAGATTCAGGTTGTGGAAGCTCCCTCAACCGGTTCCGATGGCGAGAAAGACAGAGCTTCGTGTCTGGTCTGAACTTGACCCGGCTTGGCCCAAAGCCAAGACGCCGTGCCATGCGTCGACTCCCGGCTATGCCCTGCCAAGGACTCGAGCACCACACTTACTGAGCAGAGGGTGTGACGCCGCCTATGCGCCTGGCCACGTTGAGCAAGGCGACGCGCGCGAAGAGGCGAACGATGGTCACAAAAACTCTTTGGGCCTCTTTTCTTTGAGGTCCGGGTAGGGCGTCCGGACGGTCCAGACGATCGAGAAGGTGACCACGAGGCCTGCCAGTCCGGCAGCGTAGGCCCACCACGGGACCGGCGTTTCCCCGGTGACCCATCCCAACTGGAGGGGCACCAAGGCGATGAAGTTGTTTCCGAAATGCCAGAGCATGGCGGGGAAGATCGAGCCGGTCATGAGCACGACCGCGGCGAAGAGCACACCGAGGTAGGCGGTCGGGAGGATCCGGAAGAGGGAAACGTGGAAGAGCCCGAATATGGCTCCCGCGACGAGGCAAACGGCGACCGGGCCAAAGGTCTTCCGGAGTCCGTGCAGGAGTGCGCCGCGGAAGGTGAGTTCTTCGAAAATACCTGGGATGACGGTCAACATAATGACGAGTTGCCAGAGCGGCATGTCGTCACCAAGGAGGGACTCTCCAAACGCTTCGAGGACGTTTTGCGGAACGGGGAAGAGGTAGGTGTTCACTAGTCCGCTGAGACCGATGCCGACGATGTATCCGGAGGGGATCCCGATCAGTACGGCCAGCCACACGGCCGGGTGCACGGTCCTGAACGCGAACACTGTCTTCGCATCTAGCCCGTACAGTCGGATCATCAGGAGTGAGCCGCCGAACATGATGATCAGGATGTTCACGACGATCTGACCTCGGACGCCGAGCGCCTCACCGAACCAGAGGGAAACGACGAGGAATGTGACCCACATCACACCGAACCAGCGCAGGACGTGGCGCGGAAAAAGAGCGGGGCCGCCCGTCAGGTCGGCTTCATCCAGATCCGAAGCCGAGATCAGACGTTCCATGGACAGGGTGCGCTCGGTGAGGCGAGCTCCCCACCATGCCGCCCCACCCGTCGACGCGAACGCGAGCATCAGGAACGTCCAGTCGTACTCACCGATCATGATCTCCCGCACGGCCACCCCGATGCCCGCAATCGGGAACAGGACGATCGCCGATCGCAAGTCCATGCCTGGCAGCATCGCGACCAGCGAAGGCACCAAGAAAACGAAGAGGAGCGGGAACAGGTAGAGCTGGTATTCCTTGTAGCTCTTCGCGTAGCCCGACAGCAGCAACAGGGCGCTCGCCACGAGGACCGTGAGTGGCAGGAAGAGAATCAGGATCAGCAGGGGGTCCATCGGCGAAAGCGCGATCACAAAACGCTCGGGCAATTCGACGACTCCGAGTACCAGATAGAGGAGCAGGTTGAGGATATTGATGGCTGCCACCGAGATTCCCACCGCAATGATGCCCATCATTTTCGCTTTCACGATGTCGGATCGGGCCGCTGCGGTCGTCAGTAGCGTCTCCAGCGTTCCGCGCTCCTTCTCCCCGCTGATCGTGTCGACCGCCATGATTGAGCCGCCGCTGAGCATCAGGAACAGCAGGAAGGGCGTGAGTGCGAGACCCAGGAGGGCTCCTCCCTCGCGTTGCGCGCTCGCGGTGTTCTCCGTCGTGACGGCCGCGACCTGCTGAATGGCGACCGGAAATCCACCGGCCCGGTACACGCTGTCTCGCAGCTCCGAGCGGACCTCGGCCATGCGGTTGCCAAGGCGTTCCGCCGCGTTGCGCGAGAAGTCACTTTGTCCGCGATGTCTCAGGCGCAGGGTGGGGAGCGAGAGTTCGGACTCGGTCTCCGTGTCGGCCTCGGCAGCCTCTTCCGCGCGGATACGTTCGTAGGTCTCCGGCGACAGAGCCTCGACAACGACGTGGATCGCCCCGGCGCCCAGCAAGGAGTCGGCGTCGGCGTCGGCGCGTTCCTCGAAACGGACCGCGCCCGTCGTCGTGTCCGGATCGTTGGCTTCGCGTTCGAGAGCGGCTGCCAGGACCGCCCGACCCCACTCCGCTTCATCGCCGGTGACGGCGTACTCGTATACCGTGTCGTCGAGCCGCCGCTCCTCGCTTCGCTCGACTGCACGCATCACAAAGATCATGCCTGGGATGAGCACCAGGGGTGCCACGATCGCGATCAGGACGGTGCGAGTGTCGCGTATGAGTCTCTTGATCTCATACCGGAAGAGCGTCAACAGAACGCTCCGATTCCCTCTTGAGGGAGGTTCTCCGCTCACCGAATCGTCTCCGACGTGCTCGGGCTGCCGATGTCCGCAGTCGCACCCTCGTCGTCACTCAGATTGGCCATCACGAAGTGGACGAAGATGTCCTCCAGATAGTGCTGCCCGGTTGCGCGACGGTGCTCGTCGAGCGTGCCGAGCGCCAACATTCTGCCCCGATCAATGATGCCGATTCGGTCACAGAGTTTCTCGGCCTCGCTCATGATATGCGTCGAGAGAATGATCGTCTTGCCCTCGTCTCGGAGTTCGCCGACCACGCGCTGCATCTCGAGTGCGGCCAACACGTCTAGCCCGACCGTCGGCTCGTCGAAAATGAGGACTGGGGGGTCATGTGCGATGGTGCGGGCGATCGAGATCTTCTGCTTCATGCCGCTGGAGAGTTTTTCCACGCGGGCGTTGGCATACTCGGCGATTCCGAAGCGCTCGATGAGCGCACCAACGCGTTCGGGAACGCGTTCGGACGGGTATTGGTTGATCCTGGCGAAGAACTCGAGGGTCTCTCTACCGGTCAACCTTGGATAAAGGGCAGTGGAGGCCGAGAAGAAGCCCAGACTGCGTCGGACGGCCTCCGGTTCTGAAAACACATCGTGACCGTTGAGAGAGGCGCGCCCCCCGGTGGGCTTGAGGATTGTGGCAAGCATCCGAAGGGTGGTCGTCTTGCCTGCTCCGTTCGCTCCCAGCAATCCGAACACCTCTCCTGGGCGACAATCGAAGTCGATACCGTCGACCGCGCGAATCTCGCCGCGGGACTCGTCCCAGAAGGACTTTTCGAGTCCCTCGACCTGGATCATCGATTCTACCATGTCAGACGACTCCTTGTTCGGCGCGAGCCGTCGGCTCGCTTCCATTCCGGTTAATCAAACGCTCCTTCGCGAAGCGCCAAAAGCTCCCGTCGTAGGAGCCCAAGAGCAGATCTTCGAACTGAAGTACCGCTCGAGCGAGCAGGAGGCAGAGCGCGACCATGACCAGCAGCACCGCGAGCGTCTCTGCGATGAGGGGCCACAGAAACACTCCGTTGATGGCGTCACGGATCATCATCGCGGCGTTAGCTACGGGTATCGCCGCGATGGTCGGTGTCAGCGTCTGATCGGTCTGCTGTCCAAGCACCATTGGGAGCAGAGCGAGCAAGACGACGGGCTGCGCCATGGCCTGGCCGTCTTTGAAGCTGCGAGCGAACGCTGCCAGAATCATCATCGCGGCCGCGAAGAAGAGGGCCAGCGCAACAGCGGCGACAATCATGACGGGAAGCGCGAGGAAGGGAAGCGAGAACTGAAATTCGGCGCCGACCCCTGCGAGGAGGGGACCCATGACCGCTCCGAGCGAAACGAACATCGCGGTCACGTTGAGAACCCCCGCCGTGATCCCCAGTGTCGCGACGTAGAGATATTTGGCGGTCACTATGCTCAGCCGAGAGGCCGAAACCGTCATCAGCGTCTCCCACGTAGAGCGCTCCCTCTCGCCGGCAGTGCTGTCGATCGCCGGCACCAAGCAGCCAAGCGCGACCATAAGAACGAGGAAGCTCGGGATCATTATGCCGAGGAGCAGGGCACCCATGTCCTCTCCACTCGACACGTTGTCCTGCAAGATTCGGAACTGTCCGCGATCGGTGGCCGCGATGCCGAGTTGGGCCGCCTCGGAGTCGACCCATGCGTCACGGTAGTCGTCTACGATGCCTTCGATCCGATCACTCGCTCGTCGACTGCGCTCGACCGCACGATCGTAGTGAATCACGATCCGGAAATTCTCGGCGAACCGATCGCCTTCGGTATCCGGCGGCAGGAACGTCAGGAGCGCGTCGAGTTCACCGGCCTGGATGAGCGCGACCGCAGAATCCGAACCAACTGCGGCGAGGATATCAAGGTTACTGCGATTCTCGAGCGTATCCATCAGGACCGCGTGACCGCTCGGCGCATCGACGAGCATGATCCGAGAGGTAGCGCGGTCGGCAAGGCCCGATACGAACATCATTGCCGTGAACATCACCCAGAGCATGACTGGATAGAGAAAGATCGGCATGAGGATGCTGTTCGCGACGATGGTGCGCTCGCGGAATGCCGAGCGAAGCTCGCGTCGGTACAGGATCCAGATGTCCTGCCAGTTCACGGTAGCTGGACGCCGTAAGTTCTCTTTCTGCATGCCGACAACCTGCCGTCCACGTCGAGTCGACAGCAAGTAGCTACGCGGAGGAATTCATTGCCCCTAGTACTCGCACTATTTAAGCGATCGGCTGCGGTCTAGGGCGCATTTTGTGGCGCGACGGGTGACTTATGGGAGACTTAAGACTAGGCGAGACCTCCATAGACAAAGCCCCACAAGCGTATAA